>JAFGMS010000366.1 GCA_016927375.1 Anaerolineae bacterium | reverse complement strand
GAGCATTTTCTTAACCAGGATTTGCCCATTCCTACTGCTTTTCATATGTTGTCTTGATGCTTAGCAAAAAGTGTCCGGTAGTGAATCTTCCGCAAATAAACGGTTCTGCTGCAAGATCGCTGTTCCCTGGTTGTTCGTATTGTCTAGATTTGTATGAGCACAAACACCGCCGATGCGCTTCTTGCAAAGCACGGGAGTATACATGGCTGTTGACAAGTCTCTTCGGATCAAGATGACGGGATTATCATTGGTAGCAGCACTCGTCATGCTATCAGGTTGCGCATCACAATCAACCGTCTCTGATGCTACTGATAGCCAACGGGCTGTTCAAAACAAGGGTTCCGACACACTCGTCAACCTGGCGCTGGCCTGGGCTGAAGCCTATCGAGATGTTGATCCGGGCATGACAATTGCTGTCAGCGGCGGCGGCTCAGGTACCGGGATCACAGCTTTGATCAATGGCACCGCCGATATAGCTAATGCATCCCGCCAGATGAAAGACGAGGAAATCGCAGCTGCTCGCGCCAACGGCATCGATCCGGTAGAGATCACTGTCGCCATCGATGCGATAGCCGTCATTGTCAACCCGAAAAATCCTGTCAGTCGGCTTACCATTGACCAGCTCGCCGATATCTTTGCCGGACGCATCACCAACTGGAAGGAAGTTGGTGGTGATGACTCACTCATCGTATTGGTATCGCGTGAGACAAATTCAGGCACTCACGTCTATTTTCTAGATGAGGTTGTCCGCAAAGGGAACGCAGAAAACACCGATATCTTCGCCCCGCAGACCCTGCTGATGCCTTCCTCGGTCGGCGTTACCAGCGAGGTGAGCCGTAATCACCATGCCATTGGTTATGATGGGCTCGGCTACATAACGCCAGATGAGAAACTGATCGCAGTGGCAAAAGATAGTCATTCTCCCTACATACTGCCATCGGTAGAGACCGCCGCCGATGGCAGTTATGTGTTGTCTCGCTATCTCTATATGTATACGGCGGGCCAGCCAACTGGTGACATCGCCCAATATCTCGACTGGATCCGGGGCTCGGAAGGGCAGGCTATTGTCACTAAGCTTGGCTTTGTCGCTTTATCTCAGGAGCAAACTCCATGAGTGGTACCCCAAAACAAGACTTTGGATTGTTCTCCAATGTCTTGCCATCTACCAGATTGCGCTGGAAAGGCCGAGTAGAATTTGTTATTGAATATTTGATCCGGTTTGCCGGCTTATCCACGATTCTGATTGTAGGTCTGATCTTCTATTTCTTACTCCGTGAAGGCACAGCCGCATTCCTGGACATCCCCCTTCGACAGCTATTTGGTAATCGTTGGTATCCCATCGAGGATTTCTTTGGGATATGGCCGCTGATCGTTGGCTCTATCTTGGTGACGATTGGAGCGGTGATAATTGCCCTCCCCCTCGGGCTGACCACAGCTATCTACCTGGGTGAGTTTGCCCCGCAGTGGCAGCGCGAGATCCTAAAGCCCCTCATCGAGGTTTTGGCCGGCATCCCATCGATTGTGTTGGGGTTCCTTGGGTGGGTCGCCCTAGCTCCCATTATCCAACAGATGGGAGCCCCAACCGGACTGACTATCTTTACCGGCTCTCTCATTCTGGCCTATATGTCTCTTCCTACTATCATCAGTATCTCTGAAGACGCCCTTTATGCCGTGCCTAAAGGGTTTCGAGACGGGGCGTTGGCCATTGGAGCGACACAGTGGCAGACAACATGGCGAGTCATACTGCCGGCAGCCCGCTCCGGTCTGGTCATTGCTGTCATGTTGGGGATTGGCCGGGCTATCGGCGAGACAATGGCAGTAATGATGGTGACAGGCAATGCGGCTAATATCCCTGTGCTCGGACCTGATATGATCTTCCAGCCTGTGCGTACCATGACCGCCACCATAGCCGCTGAGATGGGTGAGGTGGCTCAGGGCAGCCTGCACTACAGTGTGCTCTTCTGGATTGGTATCGTGCTTTTTGTTATCACCTTTGGCATCAACTCGCTGGCAGGGCGCCTGATGGGCACTCAGGCAGGCCGGCGTAGAAAGGGACAGCTGTGAAGCGGCAACAGGCAAACAAGCTCGCTGTTGGCATCATCAGTGCCGTTGCAGCCCTTGTCGTCATCCCTATCATGTTGGTTATCGTGTTCATCATCGTCAGGGGAATCAGCGCGATCAGCTGGGAGTTCTTAACGGCCGCACCACGTCAGGGCATGACAGAAGGAGGCATCATGCCCGCGATCTTAGGGACGGTGATCCTGACATTTGGTACATTTATCGCTTGTATTCCTCTGGCTATCGGGGCCGCTATCTACCTGGCCGAATATGCTGGAGATAACCGCCTGACTCATTGGGTGCGGCTGGCCATCGTCAATCTGGCTGGTATCCCGTCGATTGTCTATGGACTGTTTGGGCTGGGAGCCTTCGTGCTCTTCCTGGGACTGGGTACTTCAATCATTGCCGGCTCGTTGACCCTGGGTATCATGACGCTGCCGGTGGTCATCAGCACAGCAGAAGAGGCCATCCTGGCTGTTCCACAACGATTTCGTACGGTGAGCCTGAGTCTGGGAGCCACGCGCTGGCAGACCATCCGGCATCAGGTGCTGCCTCAGGCTTTGCCCGGCATCATCACTGGTGTCATTCTGGGCTTGAGCCGTGCAGCCGGCGAGACTGCGCCGATCCTGTTTACCGTTGCGGCGTTCTATCTTCCCCAGCTACCACATTCGATGCTCGACCAGACCATGGCACTACCTTATCACCTTTATGTTATCTCTACGCAGGTTCCTGGTATGCCCCTGTCTATACAGTATGGGACAGCTTTGGTGCTCTTGCTGATCGTGCTTTCTCTAACACTCGTGGCTACCATTGTCCGTACCAGCATGCGGCGCCGTCGAGAATGGTGAATCGATGTCTATTACCCCAGCCAAGATAGCAATACAGGATGTTTATTTCACGTACGGAGATGGAGCAGAAGCGCTCAGGGATATCTCGCTGGACATTTATGAGAAAGAGATATTCGTGTTGTTTGGTCCTTCCCGCAGCGGAAAGACGACGCTGCTCAGGCTGCTCAATCGCCTGTCCGATCTGTTTGAAGATGCAACTGTACGTGGGACGATTTTGTTTGATGGGCAGGATATTTTCGATTACCGTGTGAATGTGGCCGGCCTGCGGCGTCGAATAAGCATGGTGTTTGCCGTTCCCACCCCACTGCCCGGCAGCATTCGCGACAATCTGACCTATGGCTTGAGAATGGCAGGCATCCGCAACGAGAGAGTGCTCAGGGAGCGCGTCGAGAGATCTCTCCAGCAGGCTGCGCTGTGGAACGAGGTTAAAGATCGGCTGGACAAGTCGGCATTTGCACTTTCAGGTGGGCAGCAGCAGCGCCTATGCCTGGCCCGCAGTCTGGCTCTGGAACCGGATGTCATCGTTCTGGATAACCCAACCTCCGGCCTGGACCCACTGTCGACCGAGAGCGTCGAGGAGTCATTGCAAGATCTCAAACAGCGTTACACTATTATTATTGTCCCTCATAGCGTGCAGCAGGGCTCCCGGATAGCAGATCGAGCGGCGTTTTTGCTTGACGGCGAGCTAATCGAAGTCGGCAAGGCTACTCAGATATTTGTTGAACCGCAAGACCAACGCACCGAGGATTACATCACAGGACGATTTGGATGATGGATGAACAGAGTTCAACGGGTGATCAGAGTTTGATGGATGATCAGACACCAATGGCCGAGCAAATCAACGACAATAAGATCGAGGTGCAAGACTTCGATTTCTACTACGGTGACTTCCAAGCCCTAAAATCACTGAACATCTCCGTGAGGCGCAACCAGATCACTGCTCTAATCGGTCCATCCGGCTGCGGCAAATCAACATTCTTACGAGCGATGAATCGCATGAATGATACCATTCGGAATACGCGCGCCGAGGGTATAGTGTTATTGGATAGCAAGAACATCTACGATGAGGATGTCGATGTCACTGAGCTGAGGCAGCGGGTGGGGATGGTCTTTCAACGCCCTAATCCCTTTCCGCAGAGCGTGTACGATAACGTGGCCTTTGGTCCACGCGTCCTGGGCCTTGCCAGGGAAGGCAATGGTCTCGAAGAGATTGTCCAAGAGAGCCTGGAGAATGCAGGGCTGTGGCACGAGATCAGACACCGTTTACGAGATCCGGCCTTCGGGTTGAGCCCGGGCCAGCAGCAGCGGCTGTGTATCGCTCGGACCATCGCAGTGAGGCCAGAGGTCATCTTGATGGACGAGCCATGCTCAGCCTTAGACCCGGTAGCTACCCTGCATATCGAGGATCTAATGCGGCAGTTGGCAGAACAGTACACGATCGTGATCGTCACCCACAACATGCAGCAGGCCGCCCGTGCTTCTCACTGGACCGGCTTCTTCTGGCTTGGCAAGCTGGTCGAGTTCAATCAGACAGCCGAAATATTCCGTGCACCTCATGAAAAACTGACCGAATCCTACATCACGGGCCGGCGAGGCTGATGGTATGTGGCTGATAGCACACAGCTACAGCCATCTGCCATAAAGCGAGCATAGCGAGCGAGCCATAAGCCATATGCTATACGCCATCAGCCAAGATTGGAACCTCACAGGCATTCTCGACGTCTTTATGTCAAGTTGCATTGATCAAAACCCTGGCATGGAGGCCTGTCATGAGCAAAAACGCCGCTGCACCTGAAGTTACATCACCTGAACCGGAGGTAAATTCTCCTACCACGCCGCCCTGGCTGTGGACGATCGTTGGCGTGATCGTCCTGGTGGCGCTGGCTGGCGGGGGCATCGCCGGTTTTGAGTTCGGCCGCCAGTACGAGCGCGAGCACAGCACCGGCTCCTGTGCCTATCAGGATACCTACTGGCTGTTGGGCGCATCGCTGGTTGACCGCAGTCAGGAGGTCTATTGGGAAAATATTGCGGTGGATGGTCCGGCAGACACAGCCGGTATCAAGGAAGGGGATCGACTGGTGGCGATTGATGGTGAAGCAATTAACACTTCCCGCCAGGCCCGCAATATCTTGAAAGGGTATAGTGTAGGGGAGCAGGTCAATCTTACTGTCGAGCGCAAGAACCGCTTCGAGCAATACTACATCATATTGGGGCACATTTACCCGTGCCCGGTAGCCCCGACCTATCCGCCGGTGATTATCGCGCCGCCGCCCCAGCCGCCCGACACCTATGAAGATGCACGCCTGGGTGTCTACTATCGTACCATCCAGTCAGACGATCCCTTTGCCGTTAACAATGGAGCGCTGATCATCACAGTCTGGTCAGACAGCCCGGCAGAGAACGCCGGGTTGGAGGCAGCAGACATCATCACCAAGGTAGGCAGTAGAAGTCTAACGCGCAGCTATACACTGGCCGATGCCCTCGACCGCTACTCTGTGGGGGATCGCGTCTCGCTCAGTGTATGGGATCACCGTACAGGGAATATTGTCAAGCTGTCCGTGAGACTAAACAGCCAATAGAAAACTCTCTGTAGCCCGCTCGACGACAAGGCTCTGCTTTATGTGTAGCGGGCATCTGCTGTCGCCGGGCGCACTGTCATACTCCAAATGTTGCCGGCGTTGTTATTCGTCGCCTGTTTGATGGGGAAGTGACTCATGATCCAAGTCTCACCAATGGGGATGAAAATGGCGGTACGTGATTGAGCCTTTGGATTCCCGCTTTCGCGGGAATGACAGAATTGGCGAAAGCCGGTTATGCTGAGGCTTGTGATAGCAGTAGACACGTACAAAGTACAAAGCTTTTAACTCGTTGCTCGGCACTCGTGACTCATCACTACTCGTTGCTCATTACTCATTACTCGTTGCTCATCACTCGTTGCTCGTTGCTCGGCACTCGTGACTCACCACTATTTTCAAGGGAGGAATCATGCAAAGTAAATCCATGATCGCTCAGTTGGCATTGCCGCTCGGAATGGCGCTGATGGTTACGCTGGCCGGGTGCAGCCAGGAGACGCTGACGGTCTCAGAAGTCTGGGAGAGAGCCCCGGAACTGGATGACCAACAGATTCGTGTACGCGGATGGGCACATGTCTACACCGATCCGTATGTGGGCCTGATTGGCTGTCCGCCCGCAGGCACAATCGAAAACGACGTAGTTGTGGGAAGAATGTTCCTGCTGCCTGAAGGCGATTCTGCCGGTATGTCATCCGGTATTGTCGTCTCCGAAGCGAGTTTGCTGTGTGAAGGTGATCATTGTGGCCTTTCTTGTGCCCCTTTTGATCCAGGTGATATGGCCTACTGCTCAGCTATACGCGACTACGAAACACCGCGCCAATTTGAGATGGTCGGCACACTGCGAGTCAGCCAGGAAGAAGGCGAGATGAAACTGGTTCTGGAAGCTATCAAGCTGGCAGAGTCGCGACGCCTGATGGGAGAAACATGGGAGCCAATACCCACAACCACAGTCGAGTATTGGTGCCCATGATAAGGAGAATCAGCAGGTATGCCATCTACCCGACCGGGGGCGATGCGATAGCGCACCCCGCCGCGGCGAACATGGTGACACTGTGCCCCGGATCTGTTGAAAGTGTTACGCCAATGGGTGAAGGAGCATAAGCGCCAACTTAAGGACAGGACAGACAGGCACAAGGGCATCATGAAGCAGCAAGGGCTATCATTTCCACGCCAATCGACAGTTATACAGCTAGGCATCACAACCTGGGTTGAACGATGAGAGACTTGGCAAGTCAAGGAAAGGATCAGGATGCTCTCAAAAAAGATCAGGAAGCTTCGATAGCACCCGGCAATAACGTGGACAAGCCGGCCAGGCCCGGTTTGGTGCTCACAACCTCACCCCTGAGAAGCGTAGCAGCTCGATCCGCGATCTGCGTCCCCCTCTGCCGCCCGGCGGAGAGAGGGACGTCGCCGGCACAGCTATCAGCCGTTGCAGGGAGTATCGGAGTGACTGTAGGCACCTTGCAGAACTGGGAAAAAGAACGGCGGAGACCGGACGCCCCAGATATGGCATTATTGCTTGTAGTGTCTAAAAAACCACAAGCAATAATGGCTGCTCCAGGCCGCGCCGAGTAACTCACACACTATCCTCACGTCTCCGCGCGCTGCGCGGAGACGTGAGGCAATCGTCGGTCATCAATCACTCAGTTGCCTACGCCGCCGCATCCTCCGCCCGAGCCACGCTTCGACCCTCGTCCACGTTGACGAACAGCAGCAAAATGGTGCCGATGATGAACAGCACGATCAGGCTGAGGATGG
This sequence comes from Anaerolineae bacterium, assembly GCA_016927375.1. Lineage (GTDB taxonomy): Bacteria > Chloroflexota > Anaerolineae > Aggregatilineales > UBA3940 > JAFGMS01. The sequence goes on along the minus strand of JAFGMS010000366.1, from coordinate 9,387 downwards.
CTGGACGGGTGCTGCCAAGCCACAACCCGGCCGCCGAGAAGATCAGCGGACCGATGATCGCCGAGAACTTCTCCATGACGCCAAACAGGCCAAAGAACTCGCCGCTCTTGGCTGCCGGTGTCATGCTGGCGTACATGCTGCGGCTGAGCGCCTGGCTGCCCCCCTGAACAATCGCCACCATCCAGGCCAGGAACCAGAACTCGATGGTCGAGTTGAGGAAGAACCCCCACACAGCTATAACAGAATAGAAGGTCAAGGCCAGAATGATCCCTCTCTTGGTATCGATGATCTCTGCCAGGCCGGAGAACAGCGCCTTCCCCATCGCCAACGCAAACAAGACTCCCAGCACCTCAACTGCCAGGATGGTCCCGATGATCCACAACAGGTTATTCTGCCGGATCGGCGGCAGCACCTCGACCTGCGCCAGCGTCATCAGCCCATCGCTGCTATCGGGGTTGGCGTGCCCCGAGTTGATCAATGTCAGCACGTGCTCGCCCGGCTCTTCGGCTGTCAGAGTCCTGGCAGCCCCATAACGCAGGGCCGCGTTGTAGGCATCGATCTCCAATGGTTCCCCGGTATCATTGTCGATAACCGGCTCGCCGTCCATCTCGACCAACCATATGCCCCGGTCGGGGCCGTTGCTGTAGGTGATTTCGATCTTCTGGCCGTTGAAGGCGAAGCCGGCGCTCGCTTCCGCATCGCTGCTGGTCTTGTAAACAGCATCCTCGATGTTCTCCCCAAACTCTCCGGCCAGGAACCCAACCACCCCACCCACCTTCATCTCGTCGGCCGGGACGGTTTCGGCCTGCCAATCACCCTCGAAGACGATCTCGTCACTGTCTGCGCGGTAGACGCCCTGGCCGGCGTGGCCGCCGGTGGCTTCGTACGGAGGCAGCGGGAGCCCGGTAACGTTTTCCGGCAGCAGGCGCGTCCCTAAAAAGCCGCCCAGCGGCAGGGCAACCAGGTTGAATAGCACGAAAGCCATATACAGCGAACGGCGAGGATCGCTCCGGCTGGGTAGGCGGCCAAAGATCAGGCTGAAGGGGATGCCGACGAACTGTACCAGCAGCAGTGCCAGGATCAACTCGGTCGACCCAAAACCCAGCTCCGCGCCGTAGATGGCCGCCACCCCGATGATCGTCCCGATGCCGTCGTTGTAGATCAGGAAGGCGATCAGGTATTTGAACAGCTCGCGGTAGCGACGAACATCGCGCAGGGTCTCGCCCAGGCGTCTGAAACTGCCCAGAACCACGTTTCCCTTTTCAGCCAACGTGGCTGTATATGGCTCAGGCACGCGCAGGAACAAGGGGATCGAGAAGACTGCCCACCAGATGGCCACGCTCAAGAAAGAGAGCCGGGGCCCCCAGTTGCCGGGCAGGAGCCGGATCATGGCGACATTGATGGCCAGCAGCAGCCCACCGCCGAGGTAGCCCATGGCGTAGCCGCGGGTGGAAACAACATCCTGATCTTCCGGTTTGGCGATGTGTGGAAGCAGGGCATCGTAGAAGACAATCGAGCCGGTGAAACCGAGCCTGCCCAGGATGGCCAGAATAGAAGCCATCAGCCAATCGCCGGTGGTGACTAAAACCAGCAATCCTGTGCCAACGATGCCGATCCCGGCGAAAATCGACAAGAACAGCTTTTTGCCGCGCATGATGTCCGAGATAGTGCCGAGGATAGGCGAGAAAACGGCGACAATGAACAGCGAGATGGCCAAAACCAGGCCCCAGTAGGAGGTAGCGACGGCTTCGCTGGGCAGTGTCGCCCCGGCTACCTGACTGTAATAGATGGGCAGGACGGCGGCCAGGATGGTAGTGGCAAAGGCCGAATTGGCCCAGTCGTACATCGTCCAGGCCCGGATGCGGCGTTTGTATTCTTCTTCATCGATATTGGCATAGGCCATGTGGGCTGCGGTGGTGCTCATTGAGGCTCTCCTGTAACTGACAGCTATTAGGTGAATGGCAACTGCTCACGGGCCTATTGTATGCAAAACCGAAAAAGAAACATAATGTCAGCTATTCAGATACTTGGTGCTTTTATCTCGTTCCGACGCTCTGCGTCGGAATGCATGGTGGGATGCTCTGCGTCCAAGTTCCTACAGAATAAGGGAGGCAATTGACTCTGGGATGAGAAATGGCATTCAGCCGTCTTTTGCCCTCCTGGTGGTGGGGCGCTTGCGCTCGGACTTCTTTTTCAACCCCAACGCCTGTACCTGGTCGGAGTCGGACCCGTACTGGGCAATGACCTGCTCCTTGAGACCCAGCACCGCGTTGTGGAGGGCCCACTCGGCAGCTACGGCCGCATCGCGCGCAGCGGACAGGGCATTGGCGGCGTTGACTTCAGCTTCTTGGGTGGCCTGCATGGCCTCCAACAGCTCATCAAGCCTCTCTGTGCTGTAGTCCGGGTTGGCCGGCCAGTAATCGCCGAAAGACTGCGCGGCGATGACGGCTTCGTAGTCGGCCTGCAGCTGGATAGGACGCAGACGCTTCGTTTGATTCTTTGCCATGGCTTACTCCACTCCTTGGACCATATCGACTGATACTGTGATATTATGGCGCAGCACCAACATCTCATCAAATAAGCTGGACGTCTTATCGCATAAGATGCCCGGCTTATCGCATAAGACAGGCATCTCATCGCATAAGACGAGCATCTTACTAAAGAAGACAGATATCTCATCGTGTAAGATGGGCATCTTACTGAAGAAGACGGACATCTTATCAAACAAGACGGACATCTTATTGAATGTCCAGTTCTTCCTCAACCCCATCTGCGTCCCTGCAATCCTGGCTTGCTTACCAATCCCTGCCCCTCAGTCCTCACACCCCATGCCGCTAAGTAGGCAGCCAGACGCTGAACTCTGCGCCATGCCCCAGGACGCCGTTACTTTGAAGCTCGATACGGCCGCGATGGAGTTCGACGATCTCGTGGGCAATGGCCAGACCAAGCCCGGTACCTGAGGTCCTCGTCTCACGGGCTGCCCTGCCCCTGTAGAAACGCTCGAACAAGTGCGACTGCTCTTCAGGCAAGATGCCCAACCCGTCATCGCGGACGCTGAACCCGGCCCACAGCCCATCCTCATCTTCCCGAGTGTGTGTCCTAATGGTGATCTGGCCGCCCTCGGGAGTGTAGCTCAGGGCATTGGTCAGCAGGATGCTCAAAACTTCCCCTATCATTTGCCGGTCACCCGTCACATCGGGTATCTCTTCCGACAGCTCGGTTGACATCGCCAGACCCTTATCTTCGGCCAGAGGAGCCCGATCGGCAACGTACTCATCGACAAGAGCGTTCAGATCGATAGTGGTGACATTCACGTTGACGCGATTCTGGTCGAAACGAGAGAGGGTCAACAGCCCTTCAATGAGGTATTCCAGCCGGTTGAGCTCTCGTTTGAGCGTCTCGGTATACTTCTCCTGTTTCTCGGGACGTTCCTTGAAAAGATGCAGGTAGGTCTTGATGCTGGAGATAGGGGTACGCAGCTCATGAGAAACGTTGGAGACGAATTCATCTTTGGTACGGCTAAGAGTTTGCAGCTGCTCATAGGCTGCTTGAAGCTCAGCGGTGCGCTCGGCGACACGCTGCTCCAGATCTTCGGCATGGCGCTGTTCCTGCTCGCGCAGGCGGGCGTGCTGGACGGCGATGGCCAGCTCGGAGGCCACCTCACAAGCAATCTCGATGTGCTCGTCGCTAAACGCGGCGGGTTTATCGGCACCTAAAGAGAGCGTCCCAATTGGCTCGCCCTGGACCATGAGAGGGACAGACACGATACAGCGAATGCCCTCGCGGTGCAGCACCTTTTGGTTTTCTGACAGATGTGTTCTCAAGTCCAGGTCTTCTATGATCGAGACGTGGCCTTTGATCAGCGCCTCATCAAGACCGTATTCTCTAGGCGGCATCCTACGACCTTCCGTCACGCATGTCTCCTTAGCTGCATGACTGGCAAGAAGCTCAACTTCATCGTGATCGAAGTCGAAGAGGACTACACAGATTCGCTGGCAGGGGATCAACTCCTCCAGACGGCTCAGCGCGGCCTCAGCAACCGCCTGGGAGGTTTTGGCCAGCAGGATAGCCTGGTCAAGCTCGTGCAGGGTCTCCAGGCGCTTCACATACTGCTGCCGGGCTTTTTCGGCCCGCACTATTGCAGTAATATCCGATATAGTCGTGACGACACCCTCGATGTTGCCTGCTGCGTCATGGAAAGGGGCTGCATTGATGGAAACATGGATCGTTTCCCCGGCAACAATACCGGTTCGCTGTTCATTGTAAACAGGCTTACCGGTTGACATGACCTTTTGAAAGGACGTTGCGGCATCAGGGATGGGTATTCCTGCCCGGTCGGTAATATGCCACTCCGGCGTGTCATAGGCCAGATCGGTGATCACATCTTTCGTTATCTTCAACATGCGCTCGGCCTGCGGATTGGCGTAGATGATGCGTCCCTGGCGATCCAGCGTGACGATAAGCACCGGGCTGGTCTGCATGATGCGCTCCAGCAAATTGTGCTCACGATGCAGTGCTTCTTCAGCTTGTTTGCGCTCGGTAATGTCGATGCCCACCCCTACGAGGTATGCATTTTCCCCGATTTGTAGACGCCGCCCGGTAAGACAGTAAGGAATTCTCTCGCCGCTTTTTGTAACCAGCAGGGTCTCGGCACCGGCAGATCCCATGGTGAACGCCTTTTTCATCTCGCTTGAAAAGCGCTCAAGATCTTCCTGGTCACAGAAGGTAAAGAAGGGGGTGTGCATGAGCTCCTCATCAGAGTAACCGAGCACCTCTCCTTGCCTTTTGTTCCACCTGACCAAACGCCCCTGCTCATCGTACATATAGAAAACGCCCGGCAGGCTGTCGATGATGGTATCAGACAGGTTCTTCTCGCGGCGGAGGGCTTCCTCGGCCTGTGTACGCTCGGCCAATTCCGCCTGAGCTGCCCCATACAACCGCGCGTTTTCGATGGCCGCCGCGATCTGACCGGCCAGCGTCTCGATCACCATCACGTCATTCCCATCGAAGGCATCAATCCGAGGGCTCTGGACATCGAGAACACCAACAACCTCTTGGCCGGCCCGGATAGGAACGCTCAGCTCAGAGCGGGTTGGGATGAGATCGGAGCAAACATTGACATAACGAGGCTCGGTACGCACATCATTAGCCAGCAGCCGCTCGCCCTGCTTCGCCACCCACCCCACCATGCCCTGCCCCAACTCCAGGGCATGATCAGGGGGAAACAAACCGGCAGAAGAGCCAACCACCGTCTTCATCACGACTTTGCCCTGGTCTCGATTGATAACAAAGATACCGACATGATGATATCCGAAATGTTCGTGGATCAGGCGGGCGGCTCTCTTCAGCACATCATCCAGGCTCAACACCGATACAATCTGTTCGCCGACACTATTCAAGATCGCCAGCTGGGTCACCCGTCGATGCAGCACTTCTTCTGTCCGCTTGCGCTCGACGATCTCCTGTTGTGCCTGCTGGTACAGGCGGGCATTCTCCAGCGCGCTGGCAGCCTGTGACGCGATAGTCATCAACAGCGTCACATGGCTTTCCTGGTAGACACCTTCGACATCGTAATCCTGGATGGCCAGGACACCGATAGCCTTGTCGCCGGCCATCATGGGCACGCCCAGAAAGCATCGTGCAGGTGTTCCTATGATGGAGACACCCAGCTGCTTTGCGCTCTGCGTTGTGTCACCCGGCAGCAAAAGCGGCTTTTTGGTCCGTAAGATGTACTCCGTAAGGCCATTGCTATAGGCCCGAGGAGGAAGGTCTTCTTGGCGCTTCCCTTTAACGGTATAGACGGGAAAGCCGACCTCCCGATTTCCCTCGTCATTGAGTGCAATGTAGAGGTTCCGGTTATCCAACACCTGGCCGGTCATCTCAAAAATCAGCTCAAGTATCTCGGTCGGATCGAGCAGCTGGTTGAGGCCCTGTCCAATCTGATTTAAGGTAGTCAGCTCGGCGTTCCGCCGCCGGAGCTCCTCCTCTGTCCTCTTACGTTCTGTGATGTCTTCCCCCGCGCTCAACGTGCCGGTGATGTTACCATCGATGTCACGAAGAAATGCATTATGCCAGGCGATGATCCGCTCTGTGCCATCGCGGGTCAGGACAGGATTCTCAAAATATTCCACGGGATCAACGTCCCCACCCACCAGCCGGTCGAACACAGTCTGTACTTCATCTCTCAGCCTGGATGGGATGAACATCTCAAACCAGTTCTTTCCGATAATATCCGGGCTGACGTATCCCAAAACCTCGCAGCCCTTTCTGTTGATCAGGCTGACGGTATGATCGCTCTTAATGCCGACAAACATGATCCCCGCCAGATCGAGATATCGCTGCGCCTGATTGCGCTCTCTCCGCAATGTATCTTCGATCAGTTTGCACTCGGTGATGTCGGTGAAAAAGGCCACCGTCACGATTCCATCTGACATCTCGACACGATTGAGATGCGCATGGAGCAGGAACTCAGAGCCGTCTTTTCTCAGACCCTCGGTCTGGTAGTCTGTCAAGACGTATTCTCCAAGCTCATGCTTTCTGTAACGCTTAGTCACTTCCTTCTGATGTTGTGGTGCGACGAAATCCGTCAGCGGTCTGCCAATCACCTCGGAGAGATTCTCGTAGCCCAGCATGAGCAGACAGGCAGGGTTGGCGTACGATAACACACCATCACGCACGATGCCGATGCCTACCGGGGCTATTTCGGCCAACAGCCGGAAGTTTTGCTCACTTTGCGGTTGGTCCTCTGCAACCTTTTCCAGAGTTTTAACCCTGGCGCGCAGGGCCTCCAATTCATCGATCAGCTGCGCCTTGGTTTTCTTCGTGCTTACCATCGGCAAGCCTTTCCCTATCAGGAGGAGAACTCCTGAGACTGACTAGTCACAAGATTATTGCTGCGGAGATAGCAGAGTAATGAGAGCATGTGGGCGCAGGTTGAATGGTGCTATGATTTTTGAGGATATTGCACTGTGCCCCTGTGTACCTCAGTATAAAACGAGTCCGGATGGGTGCAAAATGTGCTGATGGCGTATAGCTGACACAAGCAATCTGCTGACCGCTGCGAACTGAGAGCCGGCTTTTCATCACCGCCGTTCCAACCTTGCATCCATCCGGAGGCTGAGTAGAATCCAGTCAAGGATATTGGTGGACAGGAGCACCATGCTGATGAGCTTCGGCATTGCCCGCGTGGTCGGCAGCATAACCAAGATCACCAATACTGGCCTCTATCAGCCATCAGCGATACGCCGTCAGCCATAAGTCAGGAGATCAGCCTATGCAAGCCCCGTCTGTACCTGAGACCAATGATCCGATTACCCACACTGCGCTGCGTGGCCGCCCGTTGCTGGCTGTTCGCACCGTCTGGTGGATTGGGGTATTGCTGGCCTTGGGGATTTTCTTTGGCTCTTTACCCACCAGCGTTCACACAGCACTTACCACCTCTTCTTCCGCGCAGATGGGCGGTGGAGAGCTGGGCTTTTCCGGTCCGTTCTTTGCCTACTTTCGTGCCATTGCTGACATTGTGACAGTGCTTGCATTTTTGGCTGCCGCAGTCCTGTTAGCCGTGCGTCGCTCTCGCAGCTGGCTGATCCTGTTTCTCTCTATGACACTGGTTCTGGCCGGCGTCAATTATACGGATGCCTTCTTCGGATTATACGAAGCAGTATGGCCGCCATCATCTGTGACCACCCTGGTTGGGGTCACCTCCGCACTGGCCGAGATATGCCAGCTTGCTGCATTTTTCGTATTTCCGAATGGTCGTCTTACACCACGTTGGCTTGTCTGGCTGCTCGTGATATGGATCCCTTACCGGCTGATGGCCTGGACGGTGTTCTACCCGCAGCAATTGGCTCCCGGGCTCCGCATCATTGATCTCTTAGTCCAGTTTGCCTTCTTTGGTGTAGGAATTGGGGGCCAGATCTACCGTTACAGGTACGCCGTGATTCCTGCTCATCGCCAGCAAACCAAGTGGATCGTCTACGGGATGTCTTTTGCTGTGCTGGCGCTGATCCTCTACAACGTCATTGGGACAGCTCCGGCTCTGAGCGTCCCCGATACAACACCTCGGCTGATTTACGTGATCTCAGGCACGATCATAACTCGGGCGACGCTCTTGCTGATTCCCATCGCCGTAGCGAGTTCGATCCTGCGCTACCGTCTATGGGAAATCGACCTCATCATCAACCGCTCCCTGGTCTATGGGACGCTGGCCGTGCTGGTGATCGGTTTATTCGTCGGCTGCGCCTTGCTGATCGAGCGCCTATTTGCATCGCTTACCGGTGGGCAGTCGGCCATGATCGCCATTGCTGTCTCCGGAGCAGTCTTTGGTGTGATGTTCCAATCTGTGCAGCGACGGCTCCAGACCTTCGTTGATCGCCGCTTTTATGGTATTTTCGTCAACTACCAACGAAGCAGCCAGGCAACCCGGCCGATGCTGATCGGAGCCGGGCAGATCGGCACCGAGATCGACGGCTACGAGCTGCTTGAACCTTTGGGATCGGGCGGCATGTCGGTGGTCTATAAGGGCCGCCAGCCCAGCCTGGGCCGCCTGGTCGCCATCAAGATACTGCCGGAGACACTGGCCCACCGCCCCGACTTCCGGCAGCGCTTTGAGCGTGAAGCCCGCTTTGTTGCATCACTCCGGCATACCAATATTGTGCGGCTTTTTGACTTCGGCGAGTCAGGTAATGTGTGTTACATGGTCATGGAATTCCTCGATGGACAGAGCCTGGCAGACCGTTTACGCGAGGTAGGAACCTGTCCATTGGACGAAGTGCGCGAGATTATCGGCGAGATTGCCGAGGCGCTCGACTACGCTCACCAGCAGGGCATCATCCACCGCGACATCAAGCCTTCGAATGTTATGTTGGTTCCCAACACTGCTACCGGCAGCCGGGGCGAGCGCGCCGTGCTGATGGACTTTGGCATCGCTCGCATGGTCGGCGGCATGACCAAGCTCACCAATACAGGTCTTGCCGGCACATTCGACTACATATCACCAGAGCAGATACGCGATGCCCAAGACTTCGATGGGCGGGTGGATGTTTACAGCCTCGGTGTGATGGCTTTCCAGATGCTAACCGGCAAATTGCCCTTTACTGCCTCAAACCCGGGCGCGCTGCTAATCGCCCACCTGCAACAGCCTGCTCCCGATCCACGCTCGCTGCAATCTGCCCTGCCGGAGGAAGTCGCCACAGCCGTTCTCAAGGCGCTGGAGAAAGAACCGGCCAAACGATTCGTCACAGCCGGTGCCATGGCAGAGGCAATCAGCAGCCATTCATAACCTCTCGCCAGACACTAAACACCTTGACAATGTCACATTGGACAAATGCTCTACATCGACGCTGGTTACGGATGGGTATCCATCCGTCGATATTCATCCGTAACCGG
>JAFGMS010000365.1 GCA_016927375.1 Anaerolineae bacterium | reverse complement strand
TTGATATGATTGCCGCTTTGGGTTTGGCTCCTTCAGCTTCCAAGTTCGCCAAACTCCATCACTCTCTCGCTTAAGTTGACACTTATGTTCGCAAGATGCTTCCTCCCGCTCCAAGGGTGTAGCAATCACCCCATCAACGGGCCAATTGTATCATAGATGCTCTGCCGGAAGGGGGCCTGTAAAGCAGCAAAACCTCTAAGCTCGACTTTGCACATCGATAACCCTATGTGCAACAAGTGGATTCCCGCGAAAGCGGGAATGACAGCGTTGAGGTGCTCAATACTTTTGGATGTCGCAGCTTGACCATGATGTTGGAAAAGTCCTGTCTCTTCTGCGTCATCCGTCATAAACGTTCAGCCAGGAATGTGCAAAGTCGAGCTAAGGGGATGAGTACAAACAGGTCTAGAGAGGGTCAGCAATTCCCGGTTTGAGCTGGTGTGTCAAAAACGTACCCCCAAAAAGCCGTTTCACCGCAGAGAGACGACCGAAGTTCGTGGCAGAGAACGCAGAGCAACAACATAAGATTTTTGTCAGCAATTCCTGCGGCAAATCTCCAAAGCGGGAGTTGCTGAGAGAGGGTTAAAAACAAGATTAGAAGCGTTTGCCAACAGGATTAGACTCGTTTTGGACGACATCGACCATGCTTGTTTTCTCGTTTCAGGTTTTCCTCCCGACTGATTCGCAAGCAAATCTGGCTCAACGCGGAAAAGAGGAGGCTAAACCAGACCCTAAGGGTTTTGAAAACCCTTAGGGTCTCCCACAAAAGTGTGAATTTGCCCTGCCGAACCGAATCCACTATCATCCAAGACTATCGTGCAAAAGAGCTTGTCTTTCCCACTGTGATGCCCATCAACCCTTGTATGCGTCGAGGCAATACATGAACAAACCTCCCCGCTGGATGCTTCTTCCTGCCGGGCTTACCTTTGCTGTCTTGCTTCTCTCTGTTGTGCTATCCCCGGTGAGCAAGACGGCACCGGTTGAGGTCTTTAACATAGAATCTTCACCATCATCCACGGAGACCACCGAGGCAAGCCTGCTTGCACAAATAAAGAATGCATCAGATCCTCACACCGATCCTCTGCTGCCGGAAGCCAACCAAGACCTATGTCTGCATTGCCACCTTGCCGGCGAGGACCAAGATCCATGGACGCCGGTCGGGCGATGGGGAATTTTTGGAGCCGCCGGGCTCATTTTTGCCTTTGGTCTGTATCGCAGTGCCAGCATCTGGCTGACACGAAAGCCCTGGAAGCCGCCGGCCGGCAGGGTGATGGACTGGATCGACGAGCGATATGGTGTCAGGGAAGTGTTGAAGAAAATCCTGCACAGGCCGGTGCCGAAACATGCGAGGCGCTGGTTCTACTGCCTGGGCGGGATCACGGCCTTTCTATTTGCCGTACAGGCCGTTACGGGGATTTTCCTTGCCTTCTACTACAAGCCTACGCCTGCTGAAGCCTATGCCAGCATTCAATTCATCGAAACACAGGTGCACTTCGGCGCAGGCGTACGGGCCATCCATCACTGGTGTGCCAACGGGATGATCGTGATGTGCGTAGCCCATGCACTGCGGGTGTTTATCACCGGCGCATACAAGGCCCCTCGTGAGTTGAATTGGGTGGGCGGCGTGCTGCTGCTCATCCTGACGCTGGCCTTCAGCTTTACCGGCTACCTGCTGCCCTGGGATCAGCGGGCATATTGGGCTACTACCGTCGGCACAGAGATCGCCGGAGGCGTGCCCGACTTTGGCACACTGGTGCTGGTGTTTTTAAGAGCCGGGTGGACGGTCACCGATCTGACACTCAGCCGCTTCTACGCCACGCACGTGCTGGTGCTCCCCATCATGATTACGCTCTTGATGGGACTGCATTTTTTGATGGTCCGGCGGCAGGGCATTGCAAAGCCGCTCTAATGCGTTAAAACGTTGGAACGTTCAAACGTCAGCGCGTTAGAATTTTCTGGTGGATTTCCGCTTTCGCGGGAATGACAGCGCTGAGCACAGGGGACAAGCGTCCAGTGCAGCCTGTCTGTAGACTGTGAACTGTACACTGTAAACTACCTTCTCGGAGATTGGCAATGGCTGAGACCGGGCCAGAAAAAGAACAAGAGACCAAACCTTTCAACCCCCGTCTCTTTTACATCGAGCTGCGCATGACTGTTATTCTGGTAGTCACCGTGTCTGTGTTCGGCATCCTGGGGCAAATGCATCCAATCGGGCTGGGGGCGCCGGCCGATCCGCTCAGCACACCTGAGCACATCAAGCCGGAGTGGTATTTTCTGGGACTGTACCAGGTGCTCAAATTCATCCCGAAAACAGCCGGGGCTCTACTTCCGATACTGGGGCTGCTGCCGGTAGTGCTCTGGCCGTTTATCGACCGCAAGCCGGACATCTCGCGTCATGCCCGATGGATGCGGCTGGGTTTGGCAGCTGCGCTCATCATTGTAGCGATTGCTTTTACTGTCTGGGGAGCACTAAGTTAAGATGAAGGCTAAAACCAAACCGGTTCAATCGGTCTCTCGCCGCGGGTTCATCAAGGCTCTGCGATGGGCAGCTACCGTGACCGGCCTTTCAGCTATCATGTACCCATTGATTGCCTACTTCTACCCCAAAGATCTTCCTGAGACACCTGCCGGGCCGGTCAAAGCCGGCCCGCTGGCCGAGCTGCCGGTGGGCGCATCGAAGACAGTAAGCTATGGGCGGTACCCGGCGCTGGTGATCCATACACCTGAGGGGCTGCGAGCCTATTCGGCAGCGTGTACGCACTTTGCCTGCCTGGTCAGGTGGAACCCGGACGCCAGGCGCATCGAGTGCCCCTGCCACGATGGGATATTCGATGCCAAAGACGGCAGTGTGCTGGCAGGTCCGCCGCCCCGGCCACTTGACTCGATCCCGGTATATGTCGATCGGGAAGGGCAAATCACCATCGGCAAGGTGGGCAAGTGACTGTCGATACGCCTGCTCCCAGGCATTCACCCTCCGCCAATGCATCGATGGTCCGGATGCGTCTCTCCGGTTTCCTGGTGTATGGGCTCTTCCATGTACGTGTCTGGAAGAAGCTCTATGCCGGTATCATGCACATGCTGATCTTCTTGGGAGTGAGCATTCAAATCGTCGGAACGGCCATCGGCCTGATGCAGATGCAGCTGTTTATCCCCTTTATCGAGCTTCAGTTTCCACGCGGCAGCTGGTACTTGATCTACGAGCTGACTATGGATATTGCCGGTGTGGCGATCCTGATCGGCGCATCGATGGCGGCCTTCCGGCGTCTGGTGCTCAGGCCAAGAGCGCTCGAAACACACTGGGATGACTGGTATGCCATTGGCATCCTGCTGCTCATCTCCGTCCTCGGTTTCATGCTGGAAGGGCTGCGCATCCATGCAACCGCACCAGCCTGGGGTAATTGGTCGCCGGTGGGCAAGCTGTTGGCCCGCTCGATGGCCGGGATGTCTATCGAACATGCTGAGACAGTCCATAGATGGCTGTTGCGAGTGCACACCGGCACTGCACTGGTCTTTATCGCCGGCATTCCCTTTACCAAGCTGCGCCACCTGGTTATAGGGCCGCTCAACATCCTGACACATCCCCTGATGCCGGACGGCACCCTGGCAGCTATCGACAACATTGAGAACGCTGAACAGCTGGGCGTTGGCAGAGTGGCAGAGTTTACGCCGCAGCAGCTGCTCTCCCTCGATGCCTGTGTGAACTGCGGCCGCTGCGAGGAGATCTGCCCGGCGACCATCAGCGGGATGCCCTTCTCGCCGCGCGAGCTGGTCCGGGTCCTACGAGATGAGATGGTCGAGAGGCTGGTCGAGGCAAACAACGATGAGGCTGCGCATGGCATCAACGAGACGTTGGGCGATGAATACACCTGGTACTGCACCACCTGCGGCGCGTGCATCAAGCACTGCCCCCTGCTGATCAATCCGGTAGCAGAGGTAATCGATGTGCGCCGCCACCAGGCGCTAACCAGCGGCAAGGTACCACAATCCATTGGACTGGTATTGCGCAGCATCGAGCGACAGGGTAATCCGTGGGGATTGCCGGCTGACCGCGCAGCATGGGTCGAAGATCTGGCCGTGCATAAGCTGGAGCCGGGCCGGAAGACCAATGTACTGTTCTTCGTGGGATGCGCCTCGGCTTACGATGAGCGCAGCAAGAAGGTCGCGCGTACATTCGTCAGGTTGTTACAGGCGGCCGGCATCGATTTCGCCATCCTGGGAGATGCAGAAACCTGCTGCGGCGAGACTGCCCGGCGGCTGGGCCACGAATACCTGTTTCAAACTATGGCCACGAAAAACATCGAGGTTCTGAGTTCAGTATCCTTCGAGCGGATTGTGACACAGTGCCCACACTGCTTCAATACGCTCAAGAATGAGTATCCGTACTTTGGCGGGACGTTCATGGTACAGCACGCTGTCGAGTTCCTTATCGAGAGCGCAGCGATGCTGCCTGATGGTGGCAGAACACTCGATAAGCTGGTAACCTACCACGATTCGTGTTACCTGGGGCGCTACAACCAGATCTACGACCAGCCCCGCGCGCTGCTCGATAGGACTGGGGTGTCGCGCGTCGAGATGCGGCGGGGGCGAGGGAATGGCTTCTGCTGCGGTGGTGGCGGCGGCGGCATGTGGATGGAGATCAGCCATGAGACACGCATCAACCAGCATCGCCTGGACGACGCACTGGCGGTCCGCGCCGATGTGATTGCAGCGGCCTGTCCCTACTGCTTATTGATGCTCGATGACGCTGTCCGTTCGCGGAGATTAGAAAAGAGCATCCAGGTAATGGATGTATCCGAGATCGTTGCTGCACAATGTTTGGGTGATGGACAATAGCCGGTTTGCTGCTCGTACAGCCGCTTGGAGATGACACCATTTTGCAGATGACTACATCCGGACAGATATCAGACCTTGCACCACTTCACGAAGCACTGACCGGCTGGTTTGAGGCAAATCGAGAAGATTTGCCCTGGCGGCGCAATCGTACACCTTACACAGTCTGGCTCTCCGAGGTCATGTTGCAGCAAACGCAGGTCAGCACTGTTATACCTTACCACGAACGCTTCCTGTCTCGTTTTCCAGACATCGATGCGCTGGCTGCGGCGTCTCTGGATGATGTTCTCAAGGTATGGGAGGGTCTTGGCTATTACAGCCGGGCACGCAATCTGCACCGCACTGCTCAGATAATCGTGAACGAACACAACGGGCATCTTCCCTCCAGGATAGAGGATCTCCGCAAGCTGCCCGGAATTGGGCGATACACCGCCGGCGCGGTAGCCAGCCTGGCCTTCAGGCAAGACGCTCCTGTGCTGGATGGAAACCTGATGCGTGTTCTTACGCGCCTTTTTGACCTCGATGATGATATTACCCTGGCACAGACAAAGCGTGAGTTATGGGATTTGGCTGAGAAGATACTCCCAGCAGGCCGTGCCGGCCTCTGGAATGAAGGCCTGATGGAACTGGGCCGGCGTATCTGCACGCCAAAATCACCACGCTGCGATGTATGCCCACTGGCTCCATACTGCCAGGCCCAGAAGCTGGGAAGGCAAGAGGAGCGCCCCGTCCGGCGCCGCAAGGCCGCCATACCGCACTATAATGTGACAGCTGCGGTCATCCGCCGGGCTGACGGCCGCATCCTGATCGCCCAGCGGCCAATCGATGGGATGCTGGGCGGGCTGTGGGAGTTCCCGGGAGGCAAACAGCAGCCCGGCGAGACGCTGCCCGAGTGTCTGAGCCGCGAGATCCGCGAAGAGCTGGGCATCCGGATTGACGTAGGACAGGAAATCGCCGTTATCAAGCACGCCTACACCCATTTTCGCATCACTTTGCATGCTTTTCTGTGCGATTACGTAAGCGGCTCCCCACAGGCCATCGACTGCGCTGACTGGGCCTGGGTAATGCTGGAGGAACTCGATGATTATGCATTTCCGGCAACAGATTGTAAGATCATCGATATGCTGAGAAGCCTTCAGGATGCTATTACGTAAGGAGCGGTGGATGTAGAGCGGGGCTGTCTCTCATAGAAGCAGCGAGAGGCTACAGATTTTCAACCAATCACGCAAATCTAATCACCAAGAACCACCCAATCATGACAACCGGCAGCGACGAACCCAAATACTCTTCATATCTGAAACCGCCACCAGCCGAAACTCCGCTGCGGAGGCGTGCACGTCGCAGGACGCAGCAGGCCCCAAGGTCCAAGTCCTCGTTCTTACCTCCACTCTGGATTACCCTGGCCGCGGCGGTTTTTCCAGCCTTATTTGTAATAGGCATGTTTTTGCTCCGCCGGACTCAACAAGAGAATATGCAGCCATCGATAGCTGAGTCCGGGCGCTTGGTGGTAACGGCGACGGTGCCGGCAACCTCGATCATTCCATCCTCGTTCTACGAATGGCTTACAGCGACGCCCCCTTCGGCGCCAACGCCTACTCCGACGGTTGTCGTGGAATTTCAGCCTTTTGCCTCGGCAACTCCCAGTTTTTCCCTGTATAACAGTGATATTGTATTTGTCTGTTACGTGAATGAATCTGACGAAATTTGTGTGATGAAGGCAGATGGATCTGGGATGAAACAGCTCACCAGCAGACCTGGCACTGACTGGTACCCTTCCATTTCGCCTGACGGGCAGACGATTCTCTTTTCGTCGCAAGGGCGCGGTGACTTCAACATCCTCAGCATGAACTTAAGCGGCGAGAATATCCAACAACTTACCAGCGGCATGGATGATAACTTCGCCCCGGCGCTATCGCCTGACGGAATGCGTATCGTTTTTGCATCTACCTTTGGTGGAGATCAAGACATCTGGGTCATGAACCGGGACGGTTCCAATCCCATCCAACTAACATATGACGAGAGAGACGACATCGACCCGGTCTGGTCACCCGACGGAACGCAGATCTCGTATACCTCATCCAGGAATGGTTCAGGTACACTGATGGTCATGAACGCAGATGGCTCAAATGCGCGCCCGGTAACACACGGCATCAACGTCGAGGGACGTAACGATTGGTCACCAGATAACAGCTACCTGGCCTTCTACGCAGGGCCGCCAGGCGATAAGGAAATCTACCTGGTTGATGTATCCTGCGCCGATATCGCTGGAGGGTGCGGGCCCGAGCAGCTCAAAAAGCTTACTCACGGCGGTAACAATAAAGGACCGGCCTTCTCCCCAGACGGACGGTGGATTACCTTTGCCTCACAATATGATGGGGATAACGAGATATTCATCGTGCGGGTGGATGGCTCCGAGCTGTACCAGCTCACGGCCAACCGTCGCGCCGACTGGCAGCCTCGGTGGGGCTGGCGGCCATAAAGTGGATATAAGGTTTCTCGGGATGTGTTGTGACGGATCATCCTGCGTCATGGCCGGATGCACCACGTCTCCACAAAATCCTACCTGTAACCAGGTCAAATCCTTATGGGAAATGGATCAAATCTGCACAGGAAACACTACGGATCTTTGTAGGAAACGGAGCAGATCCTCACTGGATTCGAGTAAATCTCGATAGGATCCGGAGCAAATTCTCATAGGAAACCGACTCAACCCTTATAGGAAATTGGTTCCTTCCTTACTGGAACCCGAGATATCCCTCCCTTGAAATAGTGCTGAGTAACGAGTGCCGAGCAACGAGTTAAAGCTTCCGGAAGCAGTGCCGATTGGCGGAGAGATGTAGGTTGGCCTGTTAGTCCGACCGTGACTGCTCAACCAGCCTGCCACGGCAAATCCCAGGGAGCCGGTATTTTCATCTCTTTATGGTGGGGCCTCGCCCCATGTTTAGCTCCCTTGAAAATAGCAACGAGGCGTGAGAAGCGTCAACTCACCATATTCGTGCGTCATGTCATTCCCGCTTTCGCGGGAATCCATACGTGGCAATTGTCGACTGCCGCTATTTTCATCTCTTTGTGATAGGACGGTGGCCCCATGGACAGCTTAGGAGATAGGAAGCAATGAGCGATAAGGAAGCAATTAGGCAGATCGAGGTTTCAACCCCTTCCAGGCAAAGCTTTGAAGATATCACCGCCGAGGTGCAGGCTGCAGTCAAGGGCAGTGGGGTCCGGGAGGGCGTGTGCTTTCTCTTTTGTCCTCATACCACCGCCGGGCTGACGTTGAATGAGAACTGGGACCCTGATGTGCGGCGAGATTTGGGTATCGGATTAGATGCCATATCGCCGCGCCGACCCGAATACCGGCATGGTGAAGGGAACTCACCCGCACATCTAAAATCCTCATTGGTGGGGGCTTCTCAGTTCGTGCTGGTGTCTGGAGGTAAATTGGTGCTGGGCAGCTGGCAGGGAATTTACCTGGCTGAGTTCGACGGTCCGCGCCGCCGCAAAGTGCTGATCAAAGTCCTTGCCGATTCGCCCGAGAGCTAAGCCGATCCCCCGATCATCGCCTCCAGCAAAGTGATAGTTAGCTTCTTGGTATCTGTCTCTACCTCTCCGGGTGGCCCGATGCACGCCGGGCAGCCATCGCTGCAAGGACAATCGCGCACCATATCAAGCGCGCTTTTGAGTAGATCTGTGTGCAGATCATAGAGCTGCTCAGATAGTCCCAGACCTCCAGAGATATGATCGTAGATGGTTATAGTAGGCAGATGGGTATATGTGGATTTGTGCTCACTCACCACACCGATATCACCAGGGGCGCACATCAGGAACAGCGGGGCCAGATTGTGCAAGACGGTCCCAAGACCAGACAGGGCGCTCTGTGTGTGACGCATAGCCTCGACCGTCCGGTGGCATCTTGAGCACAGCGTGGTCAGGTTATCCAGCCGGTTAGCCTCTTTGTAGTTCTCGTTCTCTCCCGGCATGTAGCCGAACTCGCGGAATGGTCGAATGTGATGAACGTCGTGCTGGTGCCTCTCGCGCTCGGGTGCGTTGCAGTGAGCACAGCGAAAGCCATCACGCGCACGGGCCTTTTTGCGCTGCTCCGGCCAGTTGGGGCCATAGTCATTGGGTTTGAGCAGGATGTTGCGGTCCTCCATCTCGGTTGCCAGATCAGGCGTCAGTACGATCCAGTAGGCAGTCGTCTCGAACTGCTGGGGAGGCAGGGATATCTCGCCAAAACCCAACGTCTCGTGCGTATAGCGCTTGACAGAACGATAGGCTGTGGCCTGGTGCGTAACAATAGCCCGACCATGCGTCTTGACACAGTTTTCGACCAGCTCAGATGCGTGTTCCTCCTCGATTTGGATGGAGGTCGATGAGCTGGCTACTGTATAGTAGTCCACCTCGATCTGCCGGGCATAGGCAACCCCGTTCTCCCAATCCAGCTTCTCAATAACGAACTGCCGTCCCTCGTGTAGATAGATTGCCCCCTCATAGACCATGATGGGCGCACTTTCGCGATCGACCTGGCCGATGACTTGTAGTGTCTCATCTGAGCAATCCTGGATGGCTATTGATTGGTTGCTTGCCGTGCGCAGGTTGACAGCAGCCGCAGGGTAATCCCCCGCGATCCAGCGGTAGGTCGAGCCGTCAGCGTAGATCTCACCTTCCGCCGCCAGGAGCTTCAGGATGCTTTCCACATCGTCTAAGGCGCCAAAAGTCTCTTGATGCTCAAAGGGCAGCTCGTACACTGCGCAGCGCAGATGGTTAGCCAATACAGCCAGATTGTCAGGGTTAATCAGTGCCCGCTCGGGCGGCTGCTCGAAAAGGAAGTGAGGGTGCCTGACGATGTACTGGTCAAGAGGCATAGCCGAAGCAACCAGTATGCCCACAGAGATGTCCGAGCGGCGTCCGGCGCGCCCGATCTGCTGCCAGGTAGATGCAATCGTGCCCGGGTAGCCTGCCAGTATGGCTGCGCCCAGCGAACCGATGTCGATGCCCAGCTCGAGAGCGCTCGTAGCAACCACACCGCTCACATTACCGTCACGCAGCCCACGCTCTATCTCCCGGCGCTCAAGCGGAAGATAGCCGCCGCGATACCCCCTGACGCTCACTGGCGCCAAGCCCGAGCGCTCGCTCTCGTCCTTTATGTACCCGAGCAAAACCTCCGCAGTTTGGCGCGCGCGAGCGAAAACAACGGTCTGTACCCCAGCTCGCAAACATCGCCCAGTGAGCGAACTTACCGCAAACAGATAACTTTGGCGTAAGCCTGAGCGCTCGTCGAGCACCGGCGGATCGTACAATACGATGCTTTTTCCGCCACTGGGCGATCCATCCACAGAAATCACAGCCACTGGCGCCTCGATCATCCGCTCAACCAGAGCGCCGGGATTGGCTATAGTGGCGCTCGTGCAGAAAAAGAGCGGCTCGCTACCGTAGAAGCGACAAATACGCCGTAGCCGGCGCATTACATTTGCTGTATGGCTGCCAAAAATGCCGCGGTAGGTATGTACTTCATCCAGTACAACCAGCTGCAAGTTTCCAAAGAACGCTGCCCATTGTGTATGGTAAGGCAAAATGCCCATATGCAGCATATCCGGGTTGGAAATCAGTATGCCCCCCGCCTTCCGTGCGCGTGAGCGGGCGCTTCGGGGTGTATCACCGTCATATAAATT
>JAFGMS010000364.1 GCA_016927375.1 Anaerolineae bacterium | reverse complement strand
GTCGCTGGGAGTAGGCTATTTTTACTGGCGGGCCGGGCAGCCCTCCTGGCAAACGATGATCTTTACCACGCTGGTTATGTCGCAAGTCTTCTTTGCCTTGGCTGTCCGCTCTGAGCGTGACTCGCTTTTTACGATTGGCCTGGGGTCAAACCCGGCCATGCTGGGCGCGCTGTTTTCGACCTTCTTGTTGCAACTGGCTGTGATTTACATCCCCTTCCTGCGCCCCATTTTTGAAACCACCTCGCTGTCAATCCAAGATTTGGCCCTTAGCCTGGGTTTGAGCACCATCGTCTTGTGGGTGTCTGAAGTGGAGAAAGTTCTCAAACGTCAACGAGAAAGGGGATCGTGAAGGTGGCGAAGAAAAACTGTTCAAACTAATCTTGAGTGTGACGCAAATAGTTTAGTTTAGACGTCGTCTTGGCCCATCCAGAACAAATTTGAAAGAGAAGCCATGAGCAAACAAATACGTGTCAGCCACCCCCTATACAGTCTACTCCCGACAGCAGTCGAGGGATTTGATTCCCTGGCCGAGTTGGCCCTGGATATGCGCTGGTCGTGGAATCATGCCGCCGACGAGGTGTGGCAGCAGCTTGATCCCGACCTGTGGGAACTCACGCATAACCCCTGGGGCATCCTACAGACGGTTTCGCGGGACCAGCTCCAGCGGGTGTTCGCTGATCCCGCCTTCCGCCAGAAGGTAGATAACCTGGTGCAAGCCAAGCAGCATGGGGCAGCGACGCCAGCGTGGTTTCAGCAAAATCATCCGCAGATGCCCCTGACCTGCGTCGCTTATTTCAGCATGGAATTTATGCTGAGCGAGGCGCTCCCCATTTATTCGGGCGGACTGGGCAATGTGGCCGGCGATCAGCTCAAAGCCGCCAGCGACCTGGGCGTGCCGGTGGTCGGCGTGGGATTGCTCTACCAACAAGGCTATTTTCGCCAGGTGATTGACCAGGACGGAGCGCAACAGGCCCTCTTTCCGTATAACGACCCCGGGCAGTTGCCGCTCACGCCTTTGCGCCGCCCGAATGGGGATTGGCTGCGGTTGGAGATCGCCTTACCCGGTTACTCGGTCTGGCTGCGCGCCTGGCAGGTCCAGGTTGGTCGGGTCAAGCTTTACTTGCTGGACAGCAATGACGCGGCGAACATCCCCGTGCAACGAGGGATTACCAGCGAGTTGTATGGTGGTGGGCCGGAGTTGCGTCTCAAGCAAGAACTGCTTCTCGGAATTGGCGGCTGGCGGCTGCTCACCGCACTCGGCCTCAAACCGGAAGTTTGTCACCTGAATGAAGGGCATGCGGCCTTTGCCGTGTTGGAACGCGCCCGCAGTTTCATGCAAGAGGCCGGGCAGTCCTTTGCAGTCGCCCTGGCCGTTACGCGAGCGGGTAACCTCTTTACCACCCACACGGCGGTGGCTGCCGGCTTTGACTGTTTCGCTCCGGCCCTCATCGAGCCATACCTCGGTGGGTATGCCGAGCAGGAGCTTGGCCTAACCCGCCACGATTTGCTGGCCCTGGGCCGCCAGAACCCGAACGACTCGTCGGAAAGTTTCAACATGGCGTATTTGGCCATCCGCGGAAGCGGGGCGGTGAATGGGGTGAGTCGTTTGCACGGGCAGGTGAGCCGGCATATCTTTGAGCCTCTCTTTCCACACTGGCCGCCAGACGAAGTGCCGGTTGGGTACGTGACTAACGGAGTCCATATGCCAAGCTGGGACTCGGCGGCGGCCGATGATCTTTGGACGGAGGCCTGTGGCAAGGAGCGCTGGCTGGGGACAAAGGAAACCCTGGAGCAGGACATTCGCCGCGTCTCGGACGCCAGCCTTTGGCAATTTCGCATCGCCGCCAGCAAGTCTCTTATTGAATACGCTCGCGAGCGATTGTCCAGGCAACTGGCCGCCTCCGGCGCGTCGCGCGAGGCGGTTGAGGGGGCGAAACATCTGTTTGATCCCAACGTGCTGACCCTGGGCTTTGCGCGTCGCTTTGCAACCTACAAGAGACCGAACCTGCTGCTGCACGACCCGGAGCGACTGCTGCACCTGTTGACCAATCCTCAGCGGCCGGTGCAGCTCATCCTTGCCGGCAAGGCCCATCCGGCGGACCAGGCGGGGCAGGCTTTGATTCAGGAATGGATACAGTTCATTCGCCGGCCCGAAGCTCGCCCCCACGTCATCTTTCTGAGCGATTACGACATGCTGTTGACCGAGCACCTGGTGCAAGGGGTAGATGTCTGGCTCAACACGCCGCGGCGGCCCTGGGAGGCGAGTGGCACAAGCGGCATGAAGGTGCTGGTCAATGGCAGCATCAATCTGTCGGAGTTGGACGGCTGGTGGGCCGAAGCCTATACGCCGGAAGTGGGGTGGGCGTTGGGTGACGGCCAGGAACATGGCGACGATCCGGCCTGGGACGCTATCGAAGCCGAGGCGCTCTACGACCTGCTCGAACGGGAGGTGATCCCGGAGTTTTATACCCGAGACGAGAGCGGCATTCCCACCGCATGGGTCAAGCGGATGCGGGAAAGCATGGCGCGGTTGACACCTCGCTTCTCCGCCGATCGTACGGTGCGCGAATACACCGAGCAACACTACCTCCCGGCTGCCGCCACCTATCGTGAACGCGCTGCCGATAAAGGCGCCGTGGGCGCGCAGGTGGTGAATTGGCAGCATACGCTGGCGGAAAAATGGGCCACGCTGCGCTTCGGCGAAGTGACGGTGAAGACTGACGGCGAGCAGCACGTCTTTGAGGTTCAGGTCTATCTCCATGACCTCGACCCCAAGGCGGTGCGGGTAGAGCTTTATGCCAACGGAATGAACGGCGGCGATCCGGTGCGGCAGGAGATGACGCGCGCCCGGAAAGTGGCCGGCGCTTACATCTATCGTGCAGCGGTGCTTTCAATGCGCCCGGCTACAGACTATACGGCCCGGTTGATACCGTACTGCCCTGGTGTTGCGGTTCCGCTGGAAGCCGCTCACATCCTGTGGCAGCGGTGATTCAAGCTCGAGCTGAGTTTCTCGATACGAGAAATAGGCAAAGAAACGGACAATCGGGAATATGGCTAAGGCTCTGTCCGAAGCGCTTTGGATTTCTCAGGGAGGAGGCGCTATGAGTGTATTGACCCTGATCCTGGCAGGCGGTGAGGGGAGTCGCCTGAGCATCCTGGTCGCGTCGCGGGTCAAACCGGCCGTCCCCTTTGGTGGCAAATATCGGCTCATCGACTTTTCACTTTCTAATGCCGTCAATTCGGATCTGGACCGCATCGCCGTGCTGACCGAGTACCACCCGCATTCGCTGATGGAGCACCTCGGCATCGGCGAGCCTTGGGACTTGAACCGTCGCCGGCCCAACGGCCTGCAGATCTGGCAGCCCTACCGGGAGGGCCGCCACCAGGACTGGTACCGGGGCACCGCAGGTGCGCTACACCAAAACCGCGATTTGATCGCAGAAGATGGCAGCGACCTGCTGCTGGTCCTCTCCGGAGACCACGTCTACAAGCAGGATTACAGCGATTTACTCCGCTTTCACCAGGAAAAAGGGGCCGATCTGACCGTCACGGTGATGCATGCGCGACCTGATGAGGTCCATCGCTTCGGGATCATGAGCGTTGATACCGACCAGCGGATCACCCAGTTTGCCGAAAAACCGAAGCAGTCCGAAAGCACCCTGGCATCCATGGGTATTTATGTTTTCAACACCGCCTTTCTGCTGCGGCGGCTGGAAGAAGATGCCCGGGATTCAATCACAGCCCACGACTTCGGCAAAAACATCATTCCCAAGATCGTTGAGCGTGATCAGGCCTTTGCTTACCCGTTCAGCGGCTATTGGGTTGATGTCGGAACCATCGCCGCTTACTGGGCAACCAATCTGGCGCTGCTGGAGGAGAATCCGGCGCTCGACCTCTACGACCCAAACTGGGTGATCCGCACGCGCTCGGCAGAACGCCCGCCCGTCAAGTGCAAGCCGACCAGCGTGATCGACAACAGCCTGCTCTCCAATGGGTGCGTCATCAACGGCACGGTGATCAACAGCGTCCTGTCGCCCGGCGTGCGTGTCGAGCGTGGTGCGGTGGTGCGTGACTCGGTAGTCATGAACGATACGACGATCAAAGCGGGTGCGCTGATCGACCGCTGTGTGCTGGACAAGCAGATCGAAATCGGAGCCGATGCGCAGGTGGGGGTGGGCGACGACAGTACACCGAACCAGTTGGAGCCAGCCAATCTCAACACAGGCATCACGATCGTTGGGAAGCGGGCGCGCATCCCGGCCGGCGTCACCATTGGCCGCAATTGCCGTATCGACCCGAATGTTACGCCCGACGATTTCGAGCAGTTGCACATTCTGAGTGGCGCGGTTGTTGCCAGAGGGTAGCTGTTAGGTCGCAACAGACACAAAGCATGTTTTGTCAAAGAGGATGACCGATAGCTGAACAACACCTGCGCTTGGATGTCAACAACGCTAAGCGTTCAGCAGTCATTGCCAGGAGAAAACGGAGACCGAGGTTGCGGAAGTCGCCGGGGTGTTCAAATCCTACGGCGTAACCGAGGACGAAAAATGAAAATTTCTAGCACCCCCTTAAAAGAGAAACAGGGGGATATTGGCACGGTAGCGGCTGCCACCGCAGTCTTAACCGGACAAAGCCAGAAAGGCTGGTGGGCGCGGCTGGGCCAGATCCGCCTGCATTTTGGGGACACGCTGCTATTGCGGGGGACTACAGTTGCCCTGGCGCAGATTAAACGCGAACCCAGCTTCATTGTGGGTGAAGAAGTGCCGCCAGAGGAATTTCGGACCGAGAAGATCCCGGTGGCCTTGGCTATTGTCGGCGGGGTGGTCATCATAGCCGCCCTGGAACAGCCTATTTTGGTCACGGCTCTGGTCGGCTGCGTACTCATGGTTTTAACAGGCTGCCTGAAGATGAACGAACTGCACCAGTCGATCCGTTTGGATGTAATTTTTCTGCTCGCAGGCGTCATTCCCCTGGGACTGGCCCTTGAGAGGACCGGTGGGGCCCAACTATTAGCCAATCTGGCCATCCAATCTGCCGGCTATGTTCCGCCGCTCATCGTCTTGGGTATTTTTTATCTGATGGCCATGCTCCTGACAGAACTTATCTCCAACAATGCAACGGTTGTGGTTATGGTTCCCGTGGCGGTGGCTACAGCCACGACGCTGGGGTTGGACCCCAAGGCGTTTATCCTGGCCATTATGTTCGCCGCTTCAACCAGCTTCTCTACACCCGTGGGGTACCAAACCAATACGATGATTTATGGGCCGGGGGGCTACAAATTTTTAGACTTCATCAGGACAGGCGTTCCTCTCAACCTGCTATTAGCTATCGTTACCCCTCTCTACATCTATCTTGTATGGGGACTCTGAAATATAGCAGAGCGTAGTACAGTTGTAAGGCAAATGTCGACAAAGGTATCAGCCTAAACCCTACCCCACCATTAGAATTTTGCCGATAGTTTTCCGAACTCGGATCGTTTATTATTTAGAGTACCCCTAAACCCGGACGAACCGGAACCAAATATTTCTAATGGACAGTAGAGCATTTCGAGTTCAGTATCTCAGCGATCAAAAGATATCCCCGGCTACGAACATTCTTAATATATGGAGCTTTCCCTAGATGAAACTCCAGCTTCCGTCGCAGGGTACGAATGAGCGGGCGGAGTAATTGGCCAGCCTCTTGGCTATCGGTGTCTAGATCATGAGTTGCTTTGACCATCTCAACCAAACTGATAATTCTATTCGGCTGCTGCGCCAGCCGCTCTAGTAGAAATACCTCCCTGGCGGTCAACTCAACTTCCTGATCTTCGACCCAGACCCGGTGCTGCCGGTAGTCAATTCGAACCGGCTTCCCATTGATGATCAAAGTAATCACTTCTGTCCCATTGGTTTCACAATCAAATAGACTTTTCAGTCGTTCGGCAGCCAGAAGTTTACCCTGCACCGCTGCCAACAAATCGTCCACATCCAGTGGTTTGGGCAGGTAATCATCTGCTCCCAACGATTTGGCATAGCGAATGTCGCTGTCCAGAGTACGGCCACTCATCAAGATAACCGGGGTGAGTAGCAGGCGAGAATCAGTAGCATTCTTGATCCGTTGACAAACTTCGTAGCCATTCAGATTAGGCATCGCCACATCGGTCAGAATGAGATCGACGGATTGGGTTTGTAATAATGCCAAGGCCTCACTCCCATCCTGCGCGGAGAAGACTTCATACCCTTGTTGCTGCAAGAGGATTTTGAGAAAACTGACGGTATCCGGATCATCATCAACCACTAAAATGCGTTTCACCTGTGCAATTCCTCCAAATGGTAAAAGCATACACACAAAAAGCTCCGCCAGGGGTACTCAAGTTAGCTTGAACACCCCCAGAAGAGCTTTATAAGGGTATTATTGTGGAAAATACTATTTGTCTATTGTAAGAAGCTGTTTTCGAACGGCTGCGTTAAACATGCAAAACATTTGTTCTATTTACATAAATATCTCTAACTCTCCAATGTAATGTCATAAGTATCCGATGGAGCCATCAACCTCTTTACC
>JAFGMS010000363.1 GCA_016927375.1 Anaerolineae bacterium | reverse complement strand
GTTACAATCTACATCGTTTTTCGAAGAAGAATCTGCTGGTCTATTTGGGCAAGCATTGATCCCTCTTGCTCTAATCACAAGCGAGACTTCAATAATGCGGTATCCGCTATTTCTAGGAAAGAGAGGTTTGGTATGACTGTTTCAAAAGAACGCACACAAGTGACCATTGACGGCAATGAAGCAGCTGCTTCCATTGCGCATAAGGTCAGTGAAGTGATCGCCATCTACCCGATCACCCCGTCATCGTCGATGGGCGAGCACGCTGATGCATGGTCGGCACAAGGCATCCCGAACATCTGGGGAACCATCCCACTAGTTGTCGAGATGCAGGCGGAAGGAGGCGCTGCCGGCGCTGTGCATGGGGCACTCCAGACCGGCTCGCTGACAACCACCTTCACGGCCAGCCAGGGCCTGCTGTTGATGATCCCCAATATGTACAAGATTGCCGGTGAGCTGACCGGCGCGGTGTTTCACATCGCTGCTCGCTCGGTAGCTTGCCAGGCCCTATCGATCTTTGGCGATCACAGCGATGTGATGGCAGCCCGGGCTACGGGTTGGGGCATGTTGTTCTCAAACTCGGTACAGGAAGTGGCCGACCTGGCCCTGATTGCCCATGCCAGCACGCTCAAGACCCGGGTTCCGTTCCTGCACGCCTTCGATGGCTTCCGGACATCGAGCGAGGTCAGCACAATCGAGATGCCTTCCGAAGACGACCTACGTGCCATGATCGACGACGATCTGGTCGCCGACCACCGCGCGCGGGCTCTCTCACCCGAACGTCCCATGATCCGCGGCACGGCTCAGAACCCGGATGTTTTCTTCCAGGCTCGGGAGACGGTCAATCCATACTATGAGGCGACACCACAGCTCGTCCAGGAAACAATGGACGAGTTCGCTGAGCTCATTGGGCGCCGCTACAACCTGTTCGATTATATCGGCGCGCCTGACGCGGATCGCGTGATTATGTTGATGGGGTCCGGCTGCGAAGCGGCCGAGCAAACCGTCAATTATCTCGTCGACCAGGGTGAAAAGGTGGGCCTGGTCAAGGTACGGTTGTATCGCCCCTTCTCGGTGGAACACCTGCTGGCCACGCTGCCGGCAACCACCCGTGTGATCGCGGCGCTCGACCGCACCAAGGAGCCCGGCGGCACAGGCGAGCCGCTTTACAATGATGTTGTCACAGCGATCAGCGAGGGAATAGCCAATGGCACCGCTCCCTTCAAGCAGATGCCGCGCATCATTGGTGGGCGCTACGGCCTGTCATCGAAGGAATTCTCCCCGGCTATGGTCAAGGGGCTTTTTGACGAGATGACCAAGCCCACACCTAAGAATCACTTCACCGTCGGCATCGTCGATGACGTCACCCACACCAGCATCGAGTATGACCCGACCTTCGACATTGAATCGCCGGATGTCGTGCGTGCCATGTTCTGGGGATTGGGTGCCGATGGTACAGTGGGAGCTAATAAAAACTCCATCAAAATCATCGGTGAAGAGACCCCGAACCACGCGCAGGGATACTTCGTGTACGACTCGAAGAAGTCCGGCGCGCGCACTATCTCGCACCTGCGCTTTGGACCTCGCAAGATCCAGAGCTCTTATCTCATCAAGCAGGCCAACTTCGTGGCCGTTCACCAGTTCGGCTTTCTGGAGCGCTATGATGTCCTGGAAGACGCAGTCCCAGGTGCCGTGTTCCTACTCAACAGCCCTTATGGTGCTGATGAGACCTGGGAGCACCTGCCGCGCCAGATCCAGGAACAGATCATCAAAAAGAAGCTCAAATTCTACGTCATCGATGCTTATGATGTAGCAGCAAAGACCGGCATGGGGGTGCGCATCAACACCATCATGCAGACCTGCTTCTTTGCCATCAGCGGCGTCCTGGAACGGGAAGAGGCCATCGAGCAGATCAAGAAGGCCATCGAGAAGACCTACGGCAAGCGCGGCGAGGCCGTTGTCCAAAAGAACTTCGAGGCAGTCGACGAGGCATTGGCCCACCTGCACGAGGTCAAAGTACCCGATCGCGCCACCAGCACCATTGAGCTGCCCCCGGTCGTCCCGGCCAATGCGCCCGAGTTCGTTCAGAACGTTACGGCGAAGATTATCGCCGGGCAGGGTGACCAGCTGCCCGTCAGCGCTTTACCGGTCGACGGCACCTACCCGTCTGCGACCACGCAGTGGGAGAAGCGCAATGTCGCCCTCGAAATACCGGTTTGGGACCCCGACATCTGCATCCAGTGCGGCAAGTGTGTCCTGGTTTGTCCGCACGCCGTCATCCGGGCCAAGATTTACGATCCGGCCCTGCTGGCAGATGCGCCGGAGACCTTCAAGTCCACCAGCGCTCGCTGGAAAGAGCTGTCGGATCAGAGTTATACGCTCCAGGTTGCTCCTGAGGACTGCACCGGTTGTGGCCTTTGCGTCGAGGTCTGCCCGGCCAAAGACAAGAGCCAGGTCGGCCGCAAGGCCCTCAACATGGAATCGCAGCTGCCGCTGCGCGAGCCGGAGGCGGCCAACTGGGAGTTCTTCCTGAATCTGCCGGATTTCCCGCGCTCGGATGGGATCAGCTTCAACAATGTCAAGAATGTGCAGCTGCTGCGTCCGCTGTTCGAGTTCTCCGGTGCCTGCGCCGGCTGCGGCGAGACCCCCTACGTTAAGCTGATGAGCCAGCTCTTTGGGGACAGGGCGATCATCGCCAACGCGACCGGCTGCTCAAGCATCTACGGCGGCAACCTGCCGACGACGCCATGGGCAGTCGATGCAAATGGGCGAGGCCCGGCCTGGAACAACTCGCTCTTCGAGGACAATGCCGAGTTTGGCTTTGGTATGCGGTTGACCGTCGACAAGCAGACAGAGTACGCCCGCGAGCTGGTATCGACGCTGCGTAACGAGATCGGCAGCGAGCTGGCCGACGGGCTGCTGAACGCCGACCAGTCGACTGAAGGCGGCATCGCCGAACAGCGCCGGCGAGTGGCGGAGCTCAAGGACATCCTGTCCAAGGTCGATAATCCGGAAGCCCGCAACCTGCTTGGCGTGGTCGATATGCTGGTCGCGAAGAGCATCTGGATCGTCGGTGGCGACGGTTGGGCATATGACATCGGCTATGGTGGCCTCGACCACGTCCTGGCCAGCGGCCGCAACGTCAATGTTCTGGTGCTGGACACCGAGGTCTACTCCAACACCGGCGGCCAGGCCTCCAAGGCAACACCGCTGGGCGCAGTCGCCAAATTTGCAGCAGGCGGCAAGCCGACTGCCAAGAAAGACCTGGCAATGATGGCTGTGACCTACGGCAATGTATATGTGGCCCGTGTGGCCATGGGCGCCAGCGATGTCCAGACAGTACGTGCTTTCCTGGAAGCTGAGGCATACCCAGGCCCATCGCTGATCGTTGCCTACAGTCACTGTATTGCGCATGGCATTGACATGCTCAAGGGGCTGGAGCAGCAGCGTCTGGCGACGGCGTCAGGAGCCTGGCCACTCTACCGCTACAATCCGCTCCTGAAGGAGGAAGGCAAGAATCCACTTCAGCTTGACTCCAAAGCACCGAGTGTCCCGCTCAAGGATTACATCTACAACGAGACACGCTACCGCATGCTGGAGCGCAGCAAACCCGAGGCTGCCGAGATGTTCCTGAAGGAGGCACAGGAAAATGTGCTGCAAAAGTGGCATGAGCTGGAGCAGATGGCACAGGCCGAAGTAGCTTCGGCCACAGAGTAATACAATCGCTAAATACCCGACAGAGGCGCACAAAGAGATGTGCGCCTCTGTCGCTTTCAGGCCAATTCAGGCTTGGCACTGCGGATCAAACTATCCCATGGCTAATCTTAACGGGTGTAATCGCTCATTTTTACCATGCTTTGCCACAGCAAGGGAAGTAGGGATAATAGGCCTCCCAGGAG
>JAFGMS010000362.1 GCA_016927375.1 Anaerolineae bacterium | reverse complement strand
CACCGCTACCGACTTATGGACTTGCCTGATGAATCTCATTCTTTCGCTTCTGTCCTTGGTAAAAGAGAGCAACTGCACCCAATTCAAAACGATGATTGGCGCCTATTGAGAGATCAAGTCAACCCCTTTACTTTCTTTCCCTTTTGTAATCGCGAGTGCCCCTCGACCGCTAACAATCTTTGCTGACCGGGGCAGATAGTCGGTTTTGTCCAACCCTTGTTCGCTTTTGTCCAACTCGTCCCGCTTATAATGGTTGCAGGAAGCCCAACTTATGATCCGGAACAAACAGTAAGCTCCCAACCATCCCTAACGCATAATACACACAACACAAATATGAATATCTCTTGATGACTATTAAGGAAATTCCTTCCAACTTGCCCTCTCTTAATATACCTGCTGGTTTTGCATTCCTACTGTTGTCAGACCATATTCAGAAGTTGTGGCCGGCAATCGAGTTGTGTTGTGGAAGTAACTTATTTATATTGACATCACGAGTACGCTGCCATTCGTATGACCTTACAGATTTGCTTTTCAACACTATATTCTGCAGCTCTGTAAAACTCGTGTAAAGGAGAACAGAGATTGGCCGAAGGTACAATGAGCGATAATCGACTGCTTGAAGTAAGAGACCTGAAAATGCACTTTCCCATCAGGCGAGGCTTTTTCTGGTCCAGAACAGTTGGTCATGTGAAGGCTGTGGACGGGGTGAGTCTTTATATCCGGGAGGGCGAGACGCTGGGATTGGTCGGCGAGAGCGGGTGTGGTAAGACGACAACCGGGCGAGTGATCCTACGTGCCTATGAGCCTACTGCTGGAGAGGTGTGGTTTGCTGATCGCTACATGGGATGGGTAAATGTTCCCTCGCTGGAAAAGCAGGAGGTTAAGCAGTTGCGTCAGAATATGCAGCTGATTTTTCAAGACCCCTATGCCTCGCTCAATCCCCGCATGAATCTATTGCAAATCGTTGGCGAGCCATTATTGGTTAATGGTATTGCTCATGGAAAAGAATTAGAAGACCGGGTCGCAGAGCTTCTGAGGGTGGTAGGACTGCGGCCGGAGTATATGAGCCGCTACCCGCACGCCTTCAGTGGGGGCCAACGTCAGCGTATTGGTGTTGCCCGTGCCCTTGCTCTTAACCCCCAGCTCGTTATCTGTGATGAGCCTGTATCGGCCCTGGATGTTTCTATTCAGGCCCAGATCATCAACTTACTGCAAGATCTCCAGGGAGATTTCGGCCTCACCTATTTGTTTATCTCGCACGATTTGAGCGTCGTTGAGCACATTAGCGACCGCGTGGCCGTGATGTATGTTGGAAAGTTGGTGGAGAGTGCGGTAACGGAAGAATTATTCGTCAACCCCAGGCATCCCTATACCGAAGCGTTGCTCTCGGCTGTTCCCAAACCCGACCCTCGTCTACGTGATGAGCCGATTGAGCTGCCCGGAGAGGTGGCCGATCCGGCCAACCCACCCACTGGTTGTTATTTCCACCCGCGCTGCCAATACCAGGTGGAGCGTTGTGCAATCGAGACACCAGCCCTGCGCGAGATTGCCCCAGATCACTTTGTGAGTTGCCATCGGGCCGAAGAGCTGAATTTGACAGGTGTTTTCGGTCCGACCGAGTAAGTGAACTAACAAGGGCAAGAAAGGATGAGGTTGTGGGGTTCCAACTTTAGACCTTCCAGAGCCGCCATCCCCGCTTAGAGACATAGATAGAAAGGAGGTGGAACAACGAACTGTTGTAGTAAGGAACAAACCGATTTTTCTGTGATAGAAAACATTGATGTCCTTTCATATAAGGAGGTAGAAAAATCATGACACGGAAGCGGAACATAACGCGGCGCGAGTTCCTGCGCTTGTCAACGATAGCTGCAGTAGGCGTAGCTACTGCATCATGCGCTCCGGCAGCAGAACCTACTGAAGAGGCAGCAACCACTGAGGCCCCGCCAGAGAGGACCGAAGCTCCACCCGAGGCTACCACCGAAGCTCCACCAGTGGTAACCGAGGAAGCAGCAGCTAAGGAAGCTCCCATGCTGGCCGAGCTGGTTGCGGCAGGCGAGCTGCCACCACTGGAAGAGCGGCTGCCCACAACCCCCTGCATATTGCCGGCGCACGATGGCGTCGGCAACTACGGCGGCACTATCCGTCGCGCCTTCAAGGGCGTTTCAGACCGCTGGGGACCGACCAAGTCCAATGATCACTTCCTTGCCTGGTATGACCAGGATCTGAATCTGATCCCTCGGCTGGTCGAGTCCTGGGAAATCAACGAAGATGCCTCCGAATGGACCTTCCATCTCCGCGAGGGTACAAAATGGTCTGACGGAACAGAGTTCACCAGCGCCGACATCGTGTGGTGGTACGAGAACGAGATGGGCAACACCGACTTGTGGCCCTCGCCTTATATCAAATGGACGGTCACAGTTGGTACTGATAAGGTCTTCATGGATCTCGAGGCTCCTGACGACTACACCGTCATCATGAAGTTTGCTCGCCCCAAGACCCTGTTCATCTACGACCTGACCCGCGGCACCGGCATGGAATCGTTCGGCGTCGGTTGTCTCACGCCTAGCCACTACATGAAGCAGTTCCATATCGATTTCGCTGATGATCCGGAGGCCCTGGAAGCAGAAGCCACGGAGGCCGGTTTTGAGAACTGGGCAGCTTACTACCTGGACAGGAACTATTGGTATTTGAACCCTGAGCGTCCCAGCCTCAGCCCGTGGGTGGCCAAGAATGCGCTCTCTGAAGAGCTGTTCATCATGGAGCGGAACCCCTACTACTACGGCGTCGACACCGAGGGCAACCAGCTCCCCTACGTTGACACCATCCAACACCGTCTGTACGAGACAGCCGAAGTGCTCAACCTATGGGTCACCAACGGCGAGATCGACTTCCAGGCTCGCGGTATGGCTATGGCAAACTTTACGCTTTACAAAGAGAGCGAAGCCTCTGGCGACTACAGCGTCTTCGTCCAGAAGACAGCCAGCCACGTTGCCCTGCAGTGCAACCTCACCGCCAAGAACGAGAGGGTGCGAGAACTCTTCAATGACCGGAACGTGCGTATTGCCTTCTCGCTGGCCGTCAATCGCGACGAGATGAACGAGCTGGCTTACGATGGTTTCTACACACCACGCCAGTACAGCCCCATGGAGGAATCGCCCCAGTACTATCCCGATTTGTCCAATCTCTACCTGGACTACGATCCGGATGAGGCCAACCGCCCGCTGGACGAGGCCGGTTACACAGAGAAGGATGCTGACGGCTTCCGCCTATGGAAGGACGGCAGCGGCGAGACCTTGAGCTTTGAGATCGTGGGGGACTGGGAGGCTGGTACTCCCAACGAGGACGCAGTCCAGCTGCTCGTCAGGTATTTGGCCGATGTGGGCATCAAGTGCGCCTACAAGTACATCGAGCGCTCGCTGTACCAGGAACGCTTCAGAGCCAATGACATCGAGGCTGCCTGGTGGGGCGGTGATCGGACGCTGCTGCCTCTGGCGCCACTGGCCGTTATCTTCCGCGGGTACCAGACCGACCGCCCGTGGGCATGCGCCTGGGGCCTGTACCTGCAAAATCCGGACGACCCCAACGCGGAGAAGCCGCCCGAGGATCACTGGATCAACGAGATCTGGAACCTTTGGGATCAATGCGAGGCAGAGGTCGACCCGGACCGGCAGAACGAGTTGTTCTTCCAGATCCTCGATATCTGGGCCGAAGAGCTTCCCATGCCGGGCTATCTGGGCAACCAGCCAAATCCGTGTATCGTTAAGAATGGCTTCCGGGGTTACCTGGACGGGATGCCATCGGATGACACAGTTGCCGATGAGCACTTCCTTGGTACAGAGACCTACTATTGGGAAGACCCTGAAAGCCATATGTCATAAGATGCCAAGTGAGGCGTTAGTGGGGGGTGGAGCTTCGGTTCCGCTCCCCAACTCTATCTATCACAATATTGTTGAAAAGGTACAATCCCCCCCCACCCGATGGTTATGGATGAATACCCATGATCCCCTGCTATGCAGGCTTGTTTCTTGGCCCTTATTATATGGATCCATATCCATAACGTTCTAAAGATACAATCTGTGCAACACAAGGGGATGCCTTTGGAGGTAGTCTATGTTCGGTTATATCATACGGCGTGTCTTATTGATGATCCCAACGCTAATCGTCATCTCGATCATCTCTTTCGTCATCATCCAGCTTCCGCCGGGTGATTACCTGACCTCCTATGCTGCTCAGCTAAGCGCTCAGGGTGATACTATTGATGCTCAAGGACTTAAAGCCTTAGAGGAGCGCTACGGGCTGGGCCAGCCCATTCATGTGCAGTATTTCAAGTGGGTCAGCGGCATCATTCTGCGCGGTGACTGGGGCCAGTCTATGGAATGGCAGAAACCCGTCAAGGATCTGATCTGGGAGCGGCTGGCCTTGACGATACTGCTGTCAAGCGTCGCCATTCTGGTCAGCTGGTTCATTGCTATTCCGGTGGGAGTCTATTCCGCCACACACCAATACTCGATCCCGGATTACGTCCTGAGCGTGATCAGTTTTGTTGGGGTAGGGACGCCGGGGTTTTTGTTGGCCCTTATTGTGATGTACCTGGCCATGAGCCAACTCAACCAGAGCGTTGGGGGTCTATTCTCCAGCGAGTTCTTACTGGCTCCGTGGAGTCTGGCCAAAGTCGTCGATATGCTCAAGCATCTGTGGATACCGGTGTTGATTATTGCGTTAGAGAGTACCGCCGGCAGCATCCGCACCACCCGAGCTAACCTGCTCGACGAGCTAAACAAGCCCTACGTGGAAACAGCACGGGCTAAAGGTCTTGAAGAAGGTAAGCTGATCTGGAAGTACCCGGTACGTGTTGCCCTGAACCCCTTCTTCAGCACCGTCGGCTGGTCGCTGGCCAGTTTGATTTCCGGCCAGACCTTAATCGCGGTTGTACTCAGCCTGCAGACAACCGGACCGATGATGCTGCGAGCCTTGATGTCCCAGGACATGTATCTAGCCGGCAGCTTCCTCCTGCTGCTGAGCTCACTGACCGTCATTGGTACGCTCGTCTCAGATATTATCCTGGCGTGGGTCGATCCGCGTATCCGGCTAAGAGGGTAAAAAATGGCAAACGTAGACAATAACGATATGGACATGTTGGAAGAAGGCCAGGATGTAGAGGAAGTTACAGCAAAAGAAGAAAAAGTATACGTTGCCTCTTACTGGCAATTGATGTGGTGGCGATTTCGCAAGCACAAGATGGCGATCATCAGTGTCGTAATCCTGGTGCTGTTTTATTTCGTGGCTGTCTTCTCTGAGTTTGTGGCCCCGTACGATCCCGAACAGTACTTTGTCCAGTACAAATTAGCCCCACCCACTCGGATTCACTTCATCGACACCGAAGGTCAGCTTTGTTGGCCGTTTGTTTACCAGATCACCCAAGAAAAAGACCCGGAGACATACCGCAACATATACATTGAGGACACTGAGACCCCGTACCCCATTCAGTTGTTCGTGCGCGGCTCTGAGTACCAGATGTGGGGGCTTTGGACAATGGACCTCCACTTATTTGGCTTGTCCGTTCCCCAGGCAGAGCAGGGGATCTTCTTGATGGGCGCAGACCGTCTGGGACGGGATGTGTTCTCCCGTACAGCTTATGGCGCGCGCATCTCACTTTCCATCGGTCTGATAGGTGTATTGTTGAGCCTGACGGTTGGCATCGTTTTAGGCGGCATCTCCGGCTATTACGGTGGCATTCCCGACACCATCATCCAGCGCGTGATTGAGTTCATTCGCACCATCCCAAGCATTCCCTTGTGGATGGCTCTCAGCGCCGCCTTGCCAAATGACTGGCCTATCGTCAAGACGTATTTTGCCATCACCGTCATCCTTTCCCTGATTGGCTGGACTTATATGGCCCGGGTCGTCCGCGGCCGCTTCCTGGCCATGCGGGAGGAGGACTTCGTCATGAGCGCTCGCCTGGTTGGTTCCAGCGAGATGCGTATTATTTTGCGGCATATGCTGCCCTCTTTCCTCAGCTACATCATCGCTTCACTCACCCTATCTATCCCGAGTATGATTCTGGCTGAAACCGGTCTCAGTTACATCGGACTGGGGCTACGTGCCCCGGCCATCAGCTGGGGTGTATTGCTGCGAGAAGCCCAGAACGTACGCTCGCTTGCCCTGGCCCCGTGGGTGCTGATACCGGCAGCGGCTGTTATCATCGCCGTCCTGGCTTTTAACTTCGTGGGAGACGGACTGCGCGACGCCGCCGATCCCTACGCGCGTTAGGAATGTTACTATGGAAAATAACCACTTACTCCTTGAAGTCAAGAACCTGAAAACCCACTTTTTCCTGGATGAGGGAACTGTCCGGGCTTTGGACGGGGTCGATTTCGTAATAAAGCGCGGCCAGACTCTGGGGGTTGTGGGCGAGAGTGGCTGCGGTAAATCGGTCACCGCCCGTTCGATCTTGCGCATCGTCCCCCAGCCGGGACGCATCGTGGATGGCGAGATCATGCTTTACCTGCCCGCTCAATCAAACCATAGTACCCTAACCAACGTGGTGAACTTGACCCGGCTCAATCCGAGAGGCACCCAGATTCGCAGCATCCGTGGGTGCCGGATCGCCCTGGTTCCTCAAGAGCCGATGACCTCTTTAAGCCCGGTACACACTCTTGGCAACCAGATTGTAGAAGCTATCGTGTTACATCAAGAAGTGTCTCAAGCTGAGGCCCGGGAAAAGGCAATTTACATGCTGGATCTGGTGGGCATGCCCCAACCCAGCCGCACGATCGATCGCTATCCACACGAGCTCAGCGGCGGTATGCGCCAGCGAGGAATGATCGCTATGGCCCTGTCATGCCATCCCAGCCTGCTCATTGCTGATGAGCCGACCACGGCTTTGGACGTTACCACCGAAGCCCAGATTTTGAAGCTCATGCAGCGTCTTCAGCAAGAATTGGGCATGGCCATTATGTTTATCACCCACAACCTGGGCGTCGTTGCCAGGATGACAGAACATGTAATCGTCATGTACATGGGCAAAGTTGTTGAAGAAGCCGACGTAGATACCATTTTCCATAACCCCAAGCACCCTTACACACAGGCCTTGCTGAAATCTATCCCGCGCCTGGGACAGAGAACTCGGGAGCGACGACGTCTGGAGTCTATTTCCGGTTCAGTACCAGACCCCTATTCCATTCCAAAAGGTTGTTCCTTCCACCCCCGCTGCAGTCAGAGGATCGTAGGGCTGTGCGATCAGGAAGAGCCGCCCAATATTGAGATAGGGCCAGGTCACAAGACCCGCTGTGTGCTCTATAGATAAACTGGCGGCAAGTGTCGTCCGGTTTTTGCGTATTGTATGTCTGGCTAGCTCGTTTGGGGGATAGGTTGTATGAAGGTTATGTTGTTTTACCCGCCGCATTGGACGCCGACCATGCCGCACCTGGCCGTGCCGACCCTGACCAGTTATCTGCGTGCACATGAGGTCGAGGTTATCCAACGTGACCTGAACATCGAAACCTTCGATGCCATCCTGACACAAAACTATCTTAAACAAACCCTCGCCCGCCTGCGCCATGACTATGGACCGCATGCCCAAAAGCGGCCCGGGCGGCCTGTTTTACCTCCGCGCGAACAGGTAAAGTGGGCGCTGGAACATGGCCCAAGTCTGGTCAACCAGGTTGAGCATGCCGTAAATGTCGTTCGCAGTGAGGCGTTCATGGATGGTCCTGCCGGCGTTCAGGCATTCTTAACCCTGACCCAATGTCTGGACCTGACCTCATTGCCTTTCTATCCTGCCTCGCTGGGCCTCTCGAATTTCATGCCGCCCTATCCTGTAGACAGCAGCCGTAACCTACACAAGGCCGCACAAGATCCGGACAGCAACATGTTCCTCGATCTTTTCCGGCATATGGTCATCCCTGACATCGAGCGCGAACAGCCGGATGTCGTCGGTATCTCGATACCCACACTGGATCAGATGTTGGCCGGGGTGACCCTCGCCGCGCTGATCAAAGAGACCGGTTTGCACTGCCACATTACCGTGGGCGGACCACATATCACCATGCTGCGTGAAGCAATTCCGCAGGTTCCTGTGTTTTTCGATTGGTTCGACAGCGCGGTAGTCTTCGATGGAGAGGTGCCTCTGCTGCGTCTGGTTGAGGCACTCGATGGTGATGGGAACCTATCGCAGGTTCCCAATCTAATATACAAAGAGGGCGATCAAGTTCGGGTAACAGCACAGCGGGCTCCAGAGAAGTCAATCGACCCGCCCCTGCCCGATTTCGACGGGCTGCCGCTGGACCGGTATTTAGCCCCTGCGCTGGTGCTGCCGCTGCGTACTGCGCATGGATGTTATCACGGTAAGTGCGCTTTCTGCAATGTCGATTACGCCGGACCACCTTCCTATCACCAGTTCCAGGCTGAACATGTTGTCGATCAAATGGTAGCCCTCAATCGGAAATACGGTACCCGGCACATCTTTTTCGCCGATGAAGCGATCACCCCGCGCAACTTGAGAAACATGTCATCCTTGTTAGCCGGACAAGATACACCGATTTATTGGTGCGGATGCGTGCGCTTCGAGAAGGCAATCACCCAGGATATCTTGAACGCCATTGCTCAGGCGGGATGCTGCATGCTTCTCTTTGGCCTGGAGACCGCTTCCGAGCCGATCATGGAGCGCATGACCAAGGGCACCCAGCTTGAGCACATGAGCCGTATCCTGCTACAGGGTATGGAGGCCGGGATCTGGAATCATACTTTCTTTTTCTTCGGCTTCCCTGGCGAAACCATCGAGCATGCGCAGGAAACCGTCAACTTCATCTATGGGCACCAACAAGCCATCCACTCGGCTTCACCAGGTACGTTTGCCCTGGAACAATACTCGCCGGCCCATCGCTTCCCCCAAACCTTTGGCATCACACATATTATCGAAGCCCCAGAGAGAGACCTGGCCATCTACTTTGATTACAAGGTTGAATCGGGCATGGACGAGGCAATGGCTGAGCTTGTGGTCTCTCGCCTCGTAGATACCCTGCCAGAGAAACGATACGGTCATTTTTACGTCAACGATACCTATCGCTTCATCTATGCCACCCATCTGCGAGAAGCGGGCGTGCCGTTTCCACCCTGGTTGGTTCCCGAGGAGGTCACAGAGACGGGCTAACAATCTCTCACCTCTTCTACAATGTCACATTTGAGGCAGGAGCCTCGCCAATCAACGACATTGATAGGCCAAATGTAGGTTATTGGCAAAACTCCTACAGATCCAAGAAACTTGGTAACCATCCAGCTATTGCTGCCAAACAGCGGTCAGCTGTTGCTTGCTTTGTTCAACAGCAAGCCTGCTGTCAAAACCGGTGAGCCTGCTGTCAAAACCAGCAAGCCTGTTGTCAAAACCAGTGAGCCTGCTGTCAAAACCAGCAAGCCTGTTGTCAAAACCGGTGAGCCTGCTGTCAAAACCAGCAAGCCTGCTGTCAAAACCAGTGAGCTTGCTGTCAAAACCAGCAAGCCTGTTGTCAAAACCAGTGAGCCTGCTGTCAAAACCAGTAAGCGGGAGTGAACACGGCCCCAGGCTTTCGACTTGGCGCCCATTGCCCGGCACTATCTTAAAAGGAGTTTTTGCATGTCTATCGTCTATCGTGGCTACCAACTTCAAAGCGGTTACATTCACAACTGGCTAGTAGCCGGCCCTCAAGCCATCGCTGTTCCTGACCTGGACCGTTTCGAGGGGGAGGATTTCAAGCTTCAGGTTGCTCGCCATTACCATGAGGCCGATTCGGGTATCGCTCAGACTCCCGTCGAGCATGAAGCTTTTGCGGCTGGGGACACGAAACTGAGATGGGATTACACCCGCTGCCGTGACGACCATTTTGTCGATCTCTCTGCCTTTTACCATACCTGCCATTACCTGCAGGCCTGGGCCTATGCTCGAGTAGCAAGCGCGTCTACACAGGATGTGACATTTATACTGACGACCAATGGCCCGGCCGATCTCTGGTTGAATGGAAAGCATATTCACCACCAAGAGCACTTTTACCATCCGATACCCCACAGCGTCCCCATCCAGACAGCTCTTCAGGATGGGAACAACGAAATCCTGGTACGCTTTGCGGAGGTCGCAACTCGTGACTGCCCTTATGCCATGGCGCTACAAATTGTTGGCTTGCCTGACGACGCTGCTCAAGAAAATATCGTGTTCTTACCAACCACCAACGAGAAAATCGAACGCTTCCAGACCCTGGAGAGGATGTTTGAGGCGGCCTATCTCGACCGTGATGTATACGTCGGGGAAGACAAAATCATGTTGCGTCTTCCGGAAGATATGCCTGCGCCCGCTACGGCAGCCGTCCGCATTCAGTCACCATCCAACCGCATCTATTTGGAGTCACTCAAATTCGGGGAGCAGAAAAACAAACCTACCCCCCTGGGCACAGCCTACCAATTTCCGGAAGGTCCCTACCTGGCTGTCCTGATGCCGCATCCCAGAGAATTCCATGAAGGCAACATGCGCATCCGGCGCAAGGTCCCTCTATGGACAGTACGAAACCGCTATTCCCATACTCCTTACGGGACCTACCAACAGCGCCGCCAGGAAGCCCTGGAAGATGCCGCAAGCCGGGGAGACAATGTCTTTTCAGAGATCGCCAAGATGGCACTTGGCCAATGGTCCAGGGTCAAAACGGATGTCATCTTGGAGGCCGTCGAGCAGATCAATCAACGCAGGGACTGCAGCGATTTCTATCTGGTCGGCTTGTTGGGCATGCTCTATCGCTACGGAGATGACCCGTCGTTCCCGAAAGAGATCAACGATCCTCTGGAGGCTTGCATCCTCAATTTCAAATACTGGACAGATGAGCCGGGCAGCGATGTGATGTGGTACTGGTCAGAAAACCATCAAATCCTCTTTCACACCTGTGAGCTCCTGGCCGGCCAGCTTTACCCCGATCAGACCTTCACCAATGCGAACCAGACCGGCCAGTGGCACCGAGAGAAGGGTGAGCGGCTGGCTCTCTCCTGGCTTCGCAAGCGTGCAAGCGGCGGCTTCCAGGAATGGGACTCAAATTGCTATTTCGAAGAAGACTTGCTGGCACTCTCTCATCTGGCCGATCTGGCCGAGGCTTCCCAGGTGTACGAGCTGGCTGCCATTATCATGGACAAGATGTTTTTCACAATGGCCCTCAATTCATATCGCGGCACCTTTGGCTCTACGCATGGACGTACCTATACGCCTCTTATCAAGGGGGGGCGTCTGGAAGCCACGTCAGGTATCAGCCGTTTGATGTGGGGAATGGGTGTTTTTAACCACCGCGTCCTGGGAACGGTAAGCCTGGCCTGTGCTGAGCAGTACGAAATTCCACCCATCATTCAACAAATTGCTGCCGATCTGCCTGACGAGATGTGGACCCAAGAGCGTCACGCAGGCGAGTATGAAGAATGGTGCGACCGGATTTCCGGCACCTGGGAGGTCAATAAGGTCACCTATAAGACGCCTGACTATATGCTGTGCTCGGCCCAGGACTACCGCCCAGGTGAGAGCGGATCGCAGCAGCACATCTGGCAGGCGACAATGGGGCCTGATGCAGTCGCCTTTGTGAGCCATCCGGCTTGCTTCAGCGAGGAAGGCTCCCACCGGCCCGACTTCTGGCATGGGAACGTCGTCTTGCCCCGCGCCGCCCAATGGAAAGATGTATTGATCGCCGTCCATAACGCGCCGGCAGACGACGATTGGCTGGGCTTCACTCATGCCTACTTCCCTGTATACGCCTTCGATGAGCACATCCTACATGACGCTGCAAATGGCCATCGATGGGCCTTTGC
Source organism: Anaerolineae bacterium (assembly GCA_016927375.1). Taxonomy (GTDB): domain Bacteria; phylum Chloroflexota; class Anaerolineae; order Aggregatilineales; family UBA3940; genus JAFGMS01. The sequence continues at coordinate 5,877 of JAFGMS010000362.1, read as the reverse complement.
CCGCAAGGACAACGGTTACCTGGCGCTGACTGCCGCCCAGGGGCTGGAACTCATCACCCAGGGGGATAATGCCTACCGCGAGCTGCGCTCCTACGGGCAGTTCAACATCTGGCTGTGCCACATGGGTCGGGCTGCATTGGACGGTACCTTCAGCGACTTCCAGGAAAAGGTGCTGGCATTGGATATCACTTTCGAGGATCTATCGGTACAGTGTGCCACCTTACGCGGCGATACTCTGGCCTTCGGTTGGGAGGGACCGCTGCTGCTAAATGGCAGAGAGCAATCGATAACAGGTTTCAAACATTATGAGAATCCTTACTGTGTCGCCGACCTATCCGCTACGCAGATGGATATCAGCTTCGGTGATCAATTGATGAGGCTTAATCTTGAGTAAAAACACGACGCAGACGCTGTACTTTGAAAAGATATCCCAGTTTGCTCGGGTCTCCGAGCCGGTAACGGTCAGCATTCCTTTTGCCAAGGGCAAGCTTACCGAACCGGAGCATCTCATCATTCGAGATGGAGACGCTGTTTTGCCCATCCAGCGCCATGTGCTGGGAACCTGGGACGATGGCAGTGTTCAGTGGCTGCTGGTTCATTTTCAGCCGGATTTGCCCGGCAACCACGACAAAACCCTGCACTTTGCAATCGATGCAACCGAACCGGACTTGATGGCCGGTTCGGTTGTGTCTGCCACCGAGACAACAGCCGGCATCGAGGTCAATACCGGCCCGTTGTCGTTCCTGGTACCCAAGGAAGGGTTTTTACCGGTAAGGGATGTGAAGCTCAATGGCCAGTCCTTATGGGACAAGACGTCCTTTCATGGCTTTACTCTCAACTATGACGGGAAGACAGTCAGCACCGGGCTGGGGCAGGTGGATCTGGAGATTGAAGAGGCTGGTCCGCTGCGGGTCGTCATCTCGATTAGAGGCAGACATTACCAAGCCAATGGCGAGGATTATCTGGATTTCAGAGGCCGCATCACAGCCTATGCCGGGAAGTCCTACATCGAGGTCGAGCACCAATTCATCCATGCTGAGGAAGAAGCGGAGCTCTCACTTGAAGCACTGTCGCTTGCGTTCACACCAGGGGCTGACGGGACGCCTCACCTGGCGCTGGGGGAAGGATACTACCGCACCGCCATCCAGGCAAGTGACGAGGCTCTGGAGATGTCCCTGACTGCTGAAACCCTCCTATACCAATCGAACGAGCATTTTGTTGACTCCTTTTACGGCGATTTCTGGGTCGATTGGCGTGATGATCAGGCCGGGCTGACCCTGTCTATCCATCAGGCCCACCAGAACTTCCCCAAAAAGCTCCGGGTCGATACAGATGGCATCGCCTGCTGGTTTTATCCCAACGATGCCGATCCCGCCCCAATCTTGCAGGGTATGGCCAAGACGCACCGGCTCCAGCTTTACTTTCACGAGCCCGATACCTCACTGGAAGATTGCAGCACACGCAGCTTACAGTTCCAGCTGCCTGACCGTCCCGCCCTCAGCCGGGCCTGGTTCCGTGAGAACAATCCCTGGCTTGAAACGTTTTTCCCCGAGAAGCTGCCCCGACGTCTCATTACCTTCATCAACAGATTCTTCGATGGGCGTCCTTATGCCATGGGCATGCTCCACTTTGGCGATGCGCCCGACTCGGGCTACACCAACCAGGGCCGAGGTCACGGCGAGACTGTATGGGTCAACAACGAGTATGATCGGCCTCATTGTGGCGTCCTGTTCTATGGCCTCACCGGGCAGCGCCGCGTGCTGGACTCCGCGCTGGTTAATGCCCGGCACTGGCTGGATGTCGATTTCTGCCACTATAGCCCCGACCCGCTGCTACATGGTGGTCTGAAAGCCCATACCCGCTACCACGTCATCGGCGGCGTTACCCCTTCGCACGAATGGACAGAGGGTTTCCTGGACTACTACTTCCTCACCGGCCGCCGCGAGGGTTTGGAAGCGGCTTGCTCCGTGGCTGAGAACATCATGCGGCACATGTATGACCGCCCGGAGATGCGGGCCTTTGGCGGCATCTCTGTGAGAGAGAGCGGCTGGGCATTGCGTGCCATGGTCGGGATGTGGCTGGGCACCGGTGAAGAAAAATGGAAGGCCGAAGCACAGCGGTTGGTGGACATGCTCTTAAGCTGGTACGATGAATATGGCGCGCTGCTTGCCCCCTATACCAGTCACAGCATGCCCCGGGTCACGTTTATGATTTCACTCACAGCCAACTCCCTGGCCCGTTACCTGCTGATCGAGGACGACGAGCACGTCAAGCGGTTGATCGTTGAGACGGTTGATGACTTGATCGAACATTGTTTAGGCCCGGACGGTATCTTTTACTACAAGGAGCTGCCTTCTCTGCGCCACATTGCCGCAACACCGCATGTATTGGAGGCACTGACTCACGCCTACCGCCTCACGGGCAACCTGGAATACCTCAAGCTCGCCGCCCGGCAGTTTGTCGCCCTGGAAGAACAGAAGCCTATCAAGCACGACCGCGGCCACAAGTATGCCGACCCCAGCGGAGCCGTCATTCAGGGAGGGGGCCGGGGGCGCATCTTCGCCGATAAGTATCTGTCTATTCTGCTCTTCGCCGCCGAGGCCACATCTTCGGGATTGCTGGACTGGTATGAATACCCATTTTAGCGGAATGTATGGCAGGGAAACGATAGCCACAAGGATGCAACTGTTTTTGACGTTTTGAGCTTAGCATTGTCTTCAAAGGAGCAAAACCTCATGAGCAAGGGCAAGATCTATCAAGACCCACAATTCAAATACATCGACAGCTACAGCGAGCGTGAAGTCGTGCAGCTGACAAACTACCTGGGCCATTCACATCATCTCTACTTCACCGATGACTGTTGGATCAACAATGGACGCTCGTTCGTTTTTATCTCTGATCGGGAAAACGCCAAGAACTTCTTTCGCTACGATCTCGATGCCGGCACTATCACTCAGCTAACTGATCTGAAAGGCACACGACCCTCTTCCGGGTACTATGGGGAGCCCAACCACGCCTTTTACTTCTGGGCAGCGCAGGTGCTGTACGAGTTGAACATGGATACGCTGGAAGAAAGAGCAATCTATGAGATCCCTTCCGCGACCGTTACGCCAGGGCGGCCAGGGGTCACCGCCGATGGCAAATCTATCTGCTCCATGCTGTCCGAATATCCGCCGGAGGACAAACCCCAAGTTGCCTTTTCCTACTCTCAGTTCCGAGAGCACTTCAGGAACCCGCCACTGGCCCAAATGACGCGCATCGAAATAGCCACCGGCAAAGCAGAAGTTATTCTTGAAGACCGCCGCTACATGACACACGTCAACCCTTCGCCCGTACTGCCTGACATCATGACTTATTGCCACGAAGGCCCCTGGCAGTGGGTCGACCAGCGCATGTGGGGGTTGAACATCCAGACCGGCGAAACGTGGAAGATACGTCCGCAAGACGGCAGCGTCTCCGTAGGCCATGAATACTGGTTCTCCGACGGGGAACGGATCGGTTATCACGGCAGCACGCGTGAAGAGGACGAGCAGATGCTCTTTGGCTTCCTCAAATGGGACAACAACAGCCACGTCGAGCGACAGTTCCCCTTTCGTTCCATCCACTTCCACAGCCTGAATGAGGATCTTATTGTAGGAGACGGTACTCCGGCCTTCGTCTTCAGCAATGCCGGTCTGGAGGGCATGGGCTCTCGACCGTTCATCCAGTTGTTCAAATGGAACGGCGAACAATACATCGGCCCCAAAATCCTATCGTTTCATCGCAGCACCTTCAACGATCAGCACGCTCACTGCCATCCCCGCTTCACACCGGACGGCAAATCGGTACTGTACACTTCTGATCTGACTGCCTATTCCAATATGTACCTGGTAGAAGTCGGCGACTTCGACGAACTGCCCGACTTGACGAATGAAGTGCGTTGAGCTGCCCAGCCGTCTATGAAAACTCATAGCAATTGGCCACCTGGGTGCGCTTAAAAGACGAGAAAGAGCAGTAACAGGATAAGATACCACATGAAACCAGCTGACGATCCCAGCAAGGATTACAAAGCCCTGGTGGAACGCGGCTATGACAGTTGTGCTGCAGCCTACGACGAGGTACGCCGGGAAGAAACAGAGCAGGCACTGACCGCACTCATCGACCGTCTGGGCGTTGGAGCAGTGGTGTTAGACGTGGGCTGTGGCGGAGGTGTGCCGGTTGCACGCACTCTTGCCCAGCGCTTCGCCGTTACCGGTGTGGATATATCCGGCAAGATGATTTCCCGCGCAAGAGCGAATGTACCCTCCGGCACGTTCATCCATGGCGACATCATGTCGGCTGATTTCCCGGCTTCACACTTCGATGCTGTTGTGGCATTTTATTCGGTCTTTCATCTCCCGCGGGAAGAGCATGAGGAGCTTTTTACTCGCATCTTCCAATGGCTCAAGCCTGGAGGCTACCTACTGGCGACGGTAGCTATGGCAAATGAGCCTGCTTACACTGAGAATGACTTCTTTGGAACAACGATGTACTGGAGCAACTATAGTGTGGAGGAATATGAGGAAATCTTGAACAGCCTTGGCTTCGATATTCTTGAGGCTATCGCGATTGGCCACGGCTATGATGAGTCGCACGAGACGCCCGAAGAACATCATCCACTCATATTTGCTCAGAAGCGTGTCGAGTGAGCAGCAAAACTCATGCCAACGGTCCCGATTGTTATTCTACTGGAAAAGGCCATCGCAGCTCGCGAAGAGCTATTTGACGCGCAGCACCAAGCTGCCTTCCGGCTCTTCAACGGCTTCTTAGAAGGCTGCCCTGATCTTGTGGTCGATCTCTATGGGGCCACGGTGGTCTTGCACAACTACGCCGATCCACCCGGGCAAGGTGCCGTCTTAGCCCACGCCGCACAGGGGTTTCTGCAGGCCCGTCTACCATGGCTGCAAGCGGGGGTACTCAAGACACGTAAAGCCTCCACTGCCAACGAGAAGCGGGGAATGATGTTGTTTGGCACCACCACAGATCGATGGATACGGGAGCACGGCGTCCGGTATGCTGTTGATCTGTGCATGAATCGGGATGCCAGCTTCTATCTCGACACACGTAATCTACGTCACTGGGCGTTGCAACACCTGGAAGGTAAAACAGTATTAAACGCCTTTGCCTACACCGGCAGTCTGGGTGTGGCCGCGCAGGCAGGTGGAGCTACTCGCGTCGTACACCTTGATCGAAATCGCCAGTTTTTGAATGTTGCCAAGACCTCGTACACACTCAACGGGTTTCCAATTCGCAAGCAGGATTTCATCGCAGGTGATTTCTGGGCACAGGTCAGCCGCTTCAAGCGGGAAGGGAGCCGCTTCGACTGCGTTTTGCTTGATCCACCTTTTTTCGCTGTGGCTTCCACAGGCGTGGTCGATCTGGTCAACCACAGCGCTCGGTTGATCAATAAGGTACGGCCGCTAATCAACGATGGGGGATATCTGGTCGCGATCAACAATGCTTTGTATGTCAGTGGACAGACATACATGGACACACTCAATGCGCTGTGCAATGAATACCTGGAAGTGACGGAATTGATACCCGTCCCGGATGATTTCACCGGATATCCACAGACCCGTGTCGGTGAACCGATTACCGATCCGGCCCCCTTCAACCATGCGACAAAGATAGTTTTGCTGAAGATGCAATGCAAGAAACACTGAAAAACAACGAGTATTTCACATCTCGCAGCTTCCCATTTGGCTGCCATTTTGATAGATTACCAGTATTCACCGACCTCTTTGCGATTGCTCGCCGCGGTGCTTGTTGCGGCACCATAAGTGTCAACTTAAGCGAGAGAGTGATGGAGTTTGGCGAACTTGGAAGCTGAAGGAGCCAAACCCAAAGCGGCAATCATAT
>JAFGMS010000361.1 GCA_016927375.1 Anaerolineae bacterium | reverse complement strand
TTGCAGTTCACCAACCTCCTGCTGGAAGAGATCGGCTTCACCCAGCTCGCTTTGAATGACGCGCATTTGCTCACGCAGGAACATCTCACGCTGAGATTTATCTACCTCTTCCTGAACGCGGCTATGGATTTTGTCTTCCAGTTCCAGCACGTCCAGCTCTTTACCAAGTAGAATACTCATCCGCAGCAGACGCTCAGCGGGATCGGCCATCTCAAGCAAAGACTGGCGCTCCTCGGTGCTCAAATCGAGCGTGGTGGCAACCAGATCTGCCAGCCAACCCGGTTCCTCGACATTCATGGCAAAGACATAAGCATCTTCAGGCAAAGTGCGATCAAGCTGTACAGCCTTTTCGAAGAGCGCCAGCACGGCCCGCCTGCGCGCTTCGATCTCCCGGGTGTGATCTGTTGGCTCATCAACCACACGGGCTTTCACGCGATAGTATGGTTCGGTCAGAGCGTAATCGACAATCTCAACGCGTCGCCGTCCCTGCACCAACACGCTGCTCGTACCATCCGGCATGCGCAACATCCGGCCCAGGGCAACCTCAACCCCTATCCTGTAGATATCCTCGGGCTTGGGCTCCTCAACATCAGGATCGATCTGCACAGCACAAATGATCGTTTCATGACGCTGCTGAGCAGCAGCAATGGCCTCAAGCGAGCGAATACGCCCCACGAAAAGCGGTGTCACCATATTAGGAAAGATCACCAAATCACGCATGGGGATCAACGAAGCCTCGATCAGGCCATGCTCATCGGGCTCCGCTTCACTTACTTGCTCAAATTCCGACATAGATCCCAGCATCTGGGAAAAATCCTCATCAAACTGATTCATAATCGTTTCACCTGTACTCTCTCTATCCCGATAAAGAACAGAGTGTGAGAGATAAGATAACAATATCATAACTACTCAGCTATCAGTTTCTAGCTATTGGCTGTAAACTGTCAACTAAAACCCATAACCCATCACCCCATCACTTGCTACACCGTGGAGGAAAGTCGAACAATTCCTCTATTCTGAGCCAGCAACATAGTACGGGCCTCACCTGCTACAGCCAACGAACCGGCAATACAGATAGCATTCCCCAAAGATACCTGTCCCAGAGCATAGGTTACCGCTTCCGCTATGGTCGGAAAAGCCGACAGCTCGATTTGAGCACTACGGGTCGTGTCGCCTTCCGCCCGCCGGACGGCTGCTGCAATTTCAGTCGCCTTAGCCAGTAGATCCTGAGCGCTTGCCGCGCGCTCTAGTGAGACCTGTGTAAAGATCACGCGGTGGGCAACAGATAGTATGGCTCTCAACATCCCCTCGACATCCTTATCGACCATACAACCAAAGACAAAGGTCAGGGAACGCTCACCAACCAGCGCCTTCAAGGCCTCAACGAGCTTCTTAACCGAGTAAGGGTTATGGGCGCTGTCCAAAATCACCAACGGATCATCGAATATCTTCTCGAAACGCCCCGGCCACCAAGCCCTGAGCAGGCCTGCCCGTATATCCTTTGTTGTCACTGCCAGGCCAGCCCGTTGTGCCTCACGCAAGGCAGCTGCTGCCACAGCAGCATTCTCGATCTGAAAGGCTCCCGGCAACCCAATGTTGTAGGCCTCCAGCCGGCCTAGCTCGCCCATCAGCACTTCACTGCCTTCAAACGTCGATGCAACCGGCTCAGCCAGCCAATCGCGACCCACCAAAACTAGTGAACTCCCCATCTCTACCACACGCTTCTCAATGACATCGAGCGCTTCCGGGAACTGAGGAGCGCTGACTACTGGCGTACCCGGCTTAATGATGGCAACCTTCTCAACAGCGATCTCAGCAAGGGTAGTACCCAACAATTGCGTGTGATCAAGACTGAGACTGGTAATCACCGATACCAATGGTTTGACCACACTGGTCGCGTCAAGGCGTCCGCCCAACCCAACCTCGATCACAGCGACATCACAATCCTCTCGGGCAAAATACCAGAAGGCCAGTGCAGTTGCAGCCTCGAAAGCGCTCAGATCCGGAATCCGGGCTGCATGAGGGTGAAAACCGCCCACAAGATCGGCTAAAGCTGACTCCGGTATCCACTCCCCATCAATCTGAATGCGTTCGCGCCAGTCCTGCAAATGTGGCGAGCTGTACAGCCCGGTTTTCAGCCCGGATTCAACAAGCGCATGGGCAATGAAGGCCGCCGTTGATCCCTTACCCTTGGTTCCTGCCACATGAATAGTCGGATAGGCCAAATGGGGATCACCCAGACTTTCCAGCAAGGCTTCCACAGTGGCCAATCCCCAGGTCTGCTTGCCATGATCACGCATAGCGGCCAAATAGGGATCGTCAAAACTATGAATATAATCTAACGCCTGTTGGTAAGTTAGTGGCATCAAGGCCTCCGCTGAGAGGAGTATACCGCCGTTCCGGAGGATAGCAATGTTTATGGCTAAGACCAGTACAGTTAGGCGGAAGTTCGTCGCCAAATTAAGGCAATCTTTCTAACTATATAAGGTACTTTGCGTTGCACTTCTCGACTGGATATAGATTTCCTCCGCAAAGTATTATCACAAAGGAGTGCATTCCCGAAATACGACAAAAGACCGATAGCACGCGAGAATAGCATGTTTGATAGGTAAGAGGCGCTGAACCTCACCCCCTGCAACGCTGGCCGATAGCTATGTCGGCGACGTCCCCCTCTCCGCCTGACGGCAGAGGGGACGCAGATCGCCTATCGAGCTGCCACGCTTCTCAGGGGTGAGGTTGTGAGCGCCAAACCGGGCTTGGTCGGCCTGTCCACGTTATTTCCGGATGCTACCCATTCCTTCATCTCACAGCCAAAAGCTAACAGCTAAGAGCCAACAGCTGATAGCTAAGTTAACTATTTTTGCCTTTTTCAAGACCCACCTGGACTTCTAAAACATGCTCTGGGAAGGGTATAAGGAATAAAGGGTAAGGCAAGCGCTGCTCACCATGACACCAACACAACTGACACCTGTTTGCCGGTCCGTGCTGATTCCTGGTAAACTCCCCTCTGCCTCAGGGGACGTAAACACCCCAGGGCAAAACACTGGGCATATTTCAAGGAAACAGCGAAGCTGTCCCCACCCCGCCCATCGCTCCCCCACCCTTAAGTGGCAGGGTAGGACTCGCCCCGGCAGAGACGCCGTCAGCCGGGAAACAAATCAGCCCAACGATAGGGAGAGTACTCTGTGCGCATTCCACGCATTCTAACCATCATCGTAAGTCTGATACTATTGGTCTTGATTCTGGCAACGGTCTATCTGGCCACACGACCAATCAGACCAGTCATTGCACAGGCCGAGTTTGGGATGCAGACACTCAGCCCCAATGCCGACGGAGAGAACGATATCACCACAGTAAGCTACCGCCTCCGGCGGGAAGCAACTCTCTCGATTTACTTCGAGGCCGCCGATGGGCAGCGTTACTACTTCCGTCGAGACGAGACACGACCAAGAGGCGAATACAGCGTCATGTTCAGCGGGATCGTCGAGGGTTACACTCTTGAGGGAGAAGAGATCAAGAGCGAAGTGCTATCACGCCTGCTTCAGGACGGGGAATATACATGGATCATCGAGGCCATTGATCAAGCCACAGGCTCCACCGACAACGTAAAAGGCAAGATCACGATCGTGAATGTCGATGACACACTCCCCGATCTATGGGAATTCACCATCGCCCCTGAAGTCTTTACCCCCAACCAGGACGGCCTGGAAGATCGTGTCTGGATCAATGCCTACGTGCCCAAAGATGCACATCTGACAGTCTACCTGATCGATCAGGAAGGGAAGCGCTACTTCGTGCCCGAGGTTCAGGAGGGCCGGAAAGTCGGCGAGGAAGGCCGTCACAAGTTCGAATACGACGGCGGGGTCGATCTGGGCATCAGCCCCCCGCCCGATGGCACCTACACCGTGCTGATCGAGGCCGAGGATGAAGAAGGCCAACACACGCAGCGCACCGGGCAGGTAACCATCAAAGACGGCGGCGTGCCTCTGGCCGAGATCGTCGGGCAGCCGGTTGGAGACACGGTGACTTTCTCCAGCGAGACAGTCATGATGGGAGACGAGCTCACCGTTTTGGCAGGGGACGTGCTCACCTTTGAGCTAACCGTTGAAAACTACGGCGAGGCGCCCATTCGCACCACTGGCCCAGAGCCGGGACACATCTACAATCAGGACGAGCTTTATGCAAGCACCGGCTTCTACGTAGAATCGGGTGCCTGGCGGGTAGGTATCCACTGCGATACCTGCCAGACCGATTATCCCTGGCGGTGGGCTTTAGGGACACCTAAAAACCTCACTCCCATCAAGGATAACGATGGGCGCATACACTACTATTTGATGCCCGGCCAGAGAGCAATCGTGAGTGGGGGGATCAGGCTAACCAATATTGTAGAGTCACGCAATCCTCAGCAATTTTGGGCAGGCCTGATCCATGAAGATGTCGAGATTGCTGCTATCAACAATGTGGTAGACCCCCATTGGATCAGGATCATGCTCGTTGAAGCACTCACACCAACGCCGACTCCTTGAGGAGCCCTGAGGGGCAAAGAAAACATTCCAGATGCATGCCAAGGCCAAGCTGAGGATAGCTGGAGGATCGGTAAAGATATTTCTGGGCAGCATACTCCAGATTTAGAATGCACTTCGGGCAGAAGCCAATTTGCTCTGGTGATATGCTTGGAGTATCATGAAAACAGGTCGCAGTTGCCAACATGCAGCTGATAGTTGTATGCTATCAGCCATCAGCCAGGAGGGATGAGTCATAGAACACAAGCACCGTATAATCCTGGTTTTTATCGTATTCCTCCTACTCGTTCTACCGGGGGCTGTTGCCTGTCGCAAGCAACAGGCAACGCCTGCTGCATCTCGCCCCCTCCCTACTCCAATCCCACTGCCGACGCCGCTGCCGCCGCTGCCAACTGTACCTCCCCCAGGCAGCGCAGAAAATCCCCTGGTCCTGCTGTTTGTCAGCGATGACCAATCTTCCATCGAAGAGACAGCAGAGGAATTCGCCGAATCGCTGGCAGACGACACAGAGCTGAGTGTAGAGGTCCAATTCGCCGACAGCTACGGAGAGGCCTACCGTGCGCTGTGTGAGAGTGAGGCTCACATTGCCACCCTCGATGCATTCAGCTATCTCGCAGTCAGCCAGGGAGAGTGCGGTAGCTTGCTCTACACCACAGAAATCCACGGAGAGCGATTTACACAGGGCCAGATGCTCACCATCGCCGGGAAGCCAATCTACAGTGTGGTCGGCTTCAAAGGATTCCGCTACTGCCGTTCCGGCCCGCTCTCAGTATCAGGCTGGATTGTCCCAAGTCTGGTGCTGCGCGCCAACAACCTGAACCCGCTAAGCGATCTCCTCAGTGTGACCGACACCGAAAGTGATGAAGAAGTGATCAAAGCCCTGCTCACCTATCAATGCGATGTTGGCGCGACCGAAGTGAGAGCCGAGGTTGGTATCCCAGGCTCAAACCGGATCAAAGTTATCGAGACGCTGCCCCCTGTCCCCAATGTGACCTACTCCCTCTCGCTCAAGCTCGATGTTGCCACACGGGCTTTGCTGCTCGACACGTTGCGCGACTACGAAGATGAATTAGCAGAGCTGATAGGGGCAGATGAACTCATCGAAGCCGATGAAGACGAGTATGCCGAACTGCGCCAATTGGTCACAGATGCTAAATTGGACCTGGTCAGCATGGGAGAGTAGCTCGTCCGGCACCTTATGACCCAACTAGCCATTATCACCGTCACGTGGAATGTACGTGACATGGTGCTCAACTGCCTCCACTCAGTCTACGACGACCTGGCCACCAGCAATCTGAACGGCCAGGTTTGGGTTGTAGATAATGCCTCCTCCGACGGTACGGCTGCTGCCATACAAGATGCATTCCCCCAGGCTCGCATCATCGAACCGGGTGAGAACCTCGGCTTTGCCAGGGGAAACAATCTGGCACTGCGCGAAATTGGCTTCCCGGACGGTGATAACCTGCCGCCATTCGTCCTCCTGCTTAACCCGGATACGTTGATTCGGTCAGGAGCATTGGGCACCTTACTGGAGGGGATGACATCGACAGGAGCAGGGCTGGGCGGTGCCCGTCTGATGTACGGCGACGGCTCGTTCCAGCATAGCGCATTTGCCTTTCCGGGCCTGGCCCAACTTATGATCGATCTCTTCCCCGCGCCGGGGCGGTTGCACGAAAGCCGGCTGAACGGGCGCTATCCCCGCTCCCTTTACATGAGCAGCCAACCATTCGAAATCGATCACCCATTAGGCGCAACATTCATACTGAGACGTGAGGTAATACAGCAAACCGGGTTGTTTGACGAGCAATTCCACCTCTATTGCGAAGAGATCGACTGGGCTTTGCGCATCAAGGCTGCCAGATGGAAAGTCGTGTGCATTCCCGCCGCCGAGGTCGTTCATTATGGCGGCCAGAGCACCACGCAAGTCCGCCCACAATCGGTGATCAACTTGTGGACGGCGCGCCTGCGGCTCTACAACAAGCACTATTCCCCACTTAAGAGAACTCTGGCCACCCTGATCATCCGGGCGGGCATGAACCGGCTGATCCAGTACACGGCCCGCGATTCATCCCAGAGCGAAGCTGCATGTAAGGCATTGGTCGATGCCTACCGCGAGGTCATCCGATTAACGTGGAGATAGCCCGGAAACCCAGGAAAAAGAGCCCCATACACAAGAGACCGACCCGGTTTATGGCTGGCACAGGCATTATGTGGTTATTGCTCATCACGGCCTGTGCCAAGACCATCACTCCCAGCCTCAGCCCCACGATTAGACTGATACCAACACCAACCCAGTCGATCACGCCTGAGGCGATCGATGAGCTGCCCTGGTGGAACGAGCGAGTCTTCTACGAGGTTTTCGTCCGCAGCTTCTATGACAGCGATGGAGACGGTAACGGCGATCTGCAAGGGCTGATCGACAAGCTGGATTACCTCAATGACGGCAACCCGGCAACGACAACCGACCTGGGCATCACCGGCATCTGGCTTATGCCTGTCGCCGAGTCTCCCAGCTATCACGGATACGATGTAGCAGATTACCGGACGGTCGAGCAGGACTACGGCTCCAACGATGACTTCAAGCAACTGATCGCTGAGGCTCACCGCCGGGATATTGTTGTCATCGTCGATCTGGTGCTGAACCACACCTCCAGCCAGCATCCCTGGTTCATCGATGCACAAACTCCCAGCTCGGAGCATGACGATTGGTATATCTGGCGCAACGAGAATCCAGGCATTGCCGGCCCCGGTGGGAGAGTTATCTGGCACCAGAGTGGGGATCGCTACTACTACGGCTACTTTTGGTCAGAGATGCCCGACCTCAATTACGAGAACCCAGAAGTGACAGCCGCCGTCTACGACATCACGCGCTTCTGGCTGGAGGATATGGGCATCGACGGCTTCCGCCTGGATGCCATCAAACACCTGATCGAGGAGGGCCAGACGCTGGAAAATACGCCCAAGACTCATGACTGGCTGGAAGGTTTTTACGCCCATGTGAAGTCCACCAAACCCGACGCCCTGCTGGTCGGCGAGGTATGGGATTCCAGCCACGCCGTCGCTCCTTACATCAGCAACCAACTCGATATCGCCTTCAGCTTCGACCTGGCTTCGGATTTCATCAGCAGTGTTCAGGGCGGAGATGCAGGCTTGCTGGGCTACGATCAGCAGCAGGTGCTTGACCTGTTCCCGGCTGGGCAGTATGCAGCTTTTCTCACCAATCACGACCAGGACCGGGCCATGAGTGAGCTCAATGGCAGCATCGATGCAGCCAAAGTCGCAGCGACCCTGCTCCTCACCAACCCGGGCGTGCCCTTCATCTACTACGGTGAGGAAATCGGCATGACCGGCCGCAAGCCTGACGAGAACCTCCGCACACCGATGCAGTGGGACGCAACACCTAATACCGCCGGGTTCACAATGGGCACCCCCTGGTACATCTTGCAACCCAACTACCAGCAGGATAATGTGGCAGTCCAAACATCCGATCCCGGCTCACTCCTTGCCCACTATCGCACTCTGATCCGGCTGCGCCATGCGCACCCCGCCCTGAGCAACGGCAGCACACTGCTGGTCAAAAGCGACCACAAGGCTGTATATAGCCTTATGCGCTACACGGAGGACGAAACACTGCTGATACTGACCAACATCTCCGATCAGGCAGCGAATAATTGCCGACTGACTTTATCTGCCGGGGCACTGACCAGTACACCAAGCACGGCCCTTCTGCTTGGCGATGGCCAGCCCACGGCACCAACTATCAATGCGTCAGGAGGCTTTGACTCCTACATACCACTCCCAGAGCTGCCGCCTTACAGCAGCTTCATCATTCAGTTTGGGCCACAAGAGGCACCATGATCGAAATCTCCGGGATGATCCTCACCCGCAACGAAGAAACCAACGTCGAAGACTGCATCGATGGGCTGCGCTGGACCGACGAGGTAGTCGTTTTCGATTCTTTTAGCACGGACAAAACGGTAGAGCTGGCCGAATCTGCTGGGGCTCGCGTCGTCCAGCACGCCTTCGAGAACTATGGGGCCCAACGCGAGGCCGCCCTCAAGGTCGCTCACACCGATTGGGTCTTCTTTGTAGACGCAGACGAGCGCATCCCTCCGGCCCTGGCTGCTGAGATCCGTGCAAAAATCGAGCGACCGGAGCGCGGTTGGTGGGTTCCCCGACACAACTACATCTTTGGACGCCTGACGCTTGGCGCAGGCTGGTTCCCTGACTACCAGCTCCGCGTGCTGCATCGAACCAGTGCCCGCTACGATCCGCTGAGACCCGTTCATGAAGAAGTGATCCTGGATGGAGAGGCCGGACACCTGGAAACCCCCTTGATCCACCACAACTACCGCGACCGCGACCACTTCATCGACAAACAAGAGAAGTACACTGATATTGAGGCCGATCTACGGTACGACCAGGGACTGAAACCAAAATACCGCACCTACATCACCGCACCGCTGCGCCAGTTCTGGTGGCGTTTCGTGACGCTGCGGGGCTATCGGGACGGCCTACATGGCCTGAACCTCAGCCTGCTGATGGCCTACTACGAGCTGCAAGCCTGGCTACGAGTTGCCCAACGCTGGCGACAGCATCCTTGAAACCCTCTGCGGTGCTGATGCCTCGCCAATTCGCACCTTGAGAATTCACCGCCAAGAGCGCAGTGAAAAACTGGCGAGCTAGCCATGAAGCGAGGTTCCACCACAAAGAGAGCAAGATAGCAGCGGCGGACAGCAATTCCCGGTTTGAGCTGGTGTGTCAAAAACGCACCCCCAAAAAGCTGTTTCACCGCAGAGAGACGACCGAAGGTCGTGGCAGAGAACGCAGAGCAACAACAT
>JAFGMS010000360.1 GCA_016927375.1 Anaerolineae bacterium | reverse complement strand
CCCATTTGACTTGTTACGGACAGTCCCCGCGATAGCCGTCCAACTGCAGCCGGCGGTATTCCCGGTCGTGCTTGAATTGTTGGCCGTGAAAGTGATCGAGTAGCTGAAATCGTACGGAGAGCGCGTCGGGGTAAAGGTGGCTGTAAAAGTCGGCGTGATTGTAGCTGTGGACGTCGGAGTCATGGTATTAGTTGCAGTCGGTGTGTCGGTCGGTGTTGGGGTAACTGATGGGACGAGCGTCCGGGTGACCGTCGGTACCAATGATGCCGTCGGTTGGGGAGATGCTGTCCAGGTAGCATTCGGCGTCGGCCCACGCAGCGTTGGAGTTTCTGTTGGAAAAACAAACAAGGTCGGCTCGGCGGCATAGCCGGGAGGGGAAACCGGCGTAGTGGCTAAAGTAGCAAACACCCCGCAGGCAACCAATGCAGTGAGAACCAGCAAGATCACGGTAATTACATTGTATAAAAGATTAGTCCCTTGAGCCGATGATTTTCCTGTCATACCGTCCCCCTTCTTTGGAGAGGTTGCAAACAAAAAGACTCTCGACGTGTACCTGTATAGCTGATAGTGTATGGCTTATGGTTCTTGTCAAGGAATGGGAGCCTTCCACCACTTCCATTCTTGCTATGCCATTGGCTATATATGCCTTATATTATTCGTTTGTCAGGCAGCTTGCAGGTCTGCTAGACCTCTACGATGTGATCGTGATGAGTTGTTGAATGTCTGCGCCAGAACGCAATCCCAGCCGCCAATCCTCAATAGCCTTCCGAACTAACCGATCGTGTGTTTCCGGCTCAACCTGACGTCCAGGATCGATCTCGAGCGTCTGAACAATGTGTGCTCCCCAGGCACTGACTACTATCTGACTGGCTTCCTCTGGGGACATACTGAAGGCCGCGTCTTCCACTTCTGGGACCAACAATCCGCCGCGGGGAAACCAACCCAGATCGCCCCCGTTGTTTTTCGTAGTCACATCGAGCGAATACTGTGCGGCCAGCGCGCCGAACTCTTCTCCGGCTTGCAAGCGGGCCAGTATCTGTTCGGCCTCAGCCTGGGTATTGACCAGAATGTGGCGAGCGTGTACTTGCTCAGCCACAGTTGGTACAGCTTCCACGACAGGTGTGGTTAGCTGATTGGTCATCAACTGCAATCGAATCACTTCACGGAATTCGTCCAGCGTATAATAGTTGCTGTTCAGCCAGGCATCGAAGTACTCCTGGCCGCGCTGCTCAATCATGGCATTCATTTCAGCATCAACAGATTCATCAGAAACGACGATACCTTTGCTAATTGCCAGCTGTCTGAGAAGCTCTTGCTCAACCAATTGTTCCAATACCTGCTGCTTGTAAGCGGCCTGATCAGCTACTTGAAGTCCCAATGATGCCTGCCCAGCCTCAAACCGGGCCAACTCTCGCTGAAAGGCCTCCATTGTGATCGGTTGGCCGTTGACTGTAACAGCTATTTCCGGCTGCGTTTCTTGTTCAGGCTGAGCGGCAATCTCTGGTGTTTGAGATTCTACAGAGGCTCCAACACAGCCCGCTAAAAGAAGGGCTACAAGAAACACTCCCGACTTTAGATTCGTTTTCAAGACTAGATCCTTCACATGACCTCACGCTAATATGTATTTTTACAGCCTCATCCGGTAAGCATCCTGGATACAACAACCAGGCAAAGACAGTCTACTCAGATTACTGCCATTTGGCAAGGTTTCATAAGGAGTGCTCTACAGATCTCGCATTGTGCTGTGGTACAATTACCAATAGTTCTGCTTTTGGGCACCCTTGACCTGCTGTAACACCAGGCATTCAATTCTTACAGGGAGGATTTAAGACATGACAGCCTATCTGCTTACCTATGGACAGTTACTCAGAACGAAGTTGGCGATGACAGCCGATCACCTTCAAGCCCGCCTTGATAGCGTACTCAGGGCGGAAGATATCCCAGCAGATCAGCCCAAAAAGGATGGGTTTCCTGTCTGGGCTATCGTGCTCATCGTTTTGGGCGTACTATTATGTGCAATACCCTTCTGTGTCATTATCATCCTGACGTTGTTGGGACCCTCAATAGGCAACGTTTTCTCCGATATCATCCTGGATATTTAATGACTGAAAATAGCGCGGCATCTGCCGTTCCTGACTTTGCAGCCATTCTTGAAACCACCGAAGCCCTCGCCCGCTCAGCGGGCGAGATTTTATGCCGGGCCTATCATCAGCCGCGGCAGATTGAATATAAGGGCGAGGTCAACCTGGTCACCCAGGCCGACCTAGCTTCTGAGAAATACATTGTCTCAGCGCTGCAGGAAGCTTTCCCTACCCATACTGTGGTAGCTGAAGAAGGCAGCGAGCACAATGGCAAGAGCGGCCTGACCTGGCTGATCGATCCACTGGACGGCACAACCAACTTTGCCCATGGTTTCCCGGTTTTTGCCGTTTCGATGGCCTTGCGCAACGCTGAGCAGGTTCTGGTCGGTATCGTCTATGATCCCATACGTGACGAATGCTTTGCCGCTGCCAGAGGCCGGGGAGCAACGCTCAATGGGAAGCCAATTCGTGTTTCCGGCACGCCTGGAATGGGGCAGAGCTTGCTGGCGACCGGCTTCCCCTACGACCGCCAGACCGCTGATGACAATAACGTCATGGCGCTCGGTGCTTTCATCCGGCGCTGCCAGGGTATCCGGCGGGCAGGATCAGCGGCGCTCGACCTGGTCTATGTAGCTTGTGGAAGATTGGACGGTTATTGGGAGATGCGCATGCAGCCCTGGGATATCGCTGCGGGGATGCTGCTCGTGCGCGAAGCTGGCGGAAAGGCAACATCGTATCAGGGTACAGAGCATGACGATGCTATTCTGACCGGTGGAAAGATTGTAGCAAGCAACGGCCTGTTTCATGATGAGATGCTTGCTGTTTTAAGAGATACGAAGAAGTGAGAGACGTTTGAAACTGGTATTTCGCCTCTTTAACATCGACTTTACCATGAGGAAGAGGCTGTGCTAAACCATCGACCCGATCACCGTCCGATCTCTCTGTACCTGCCAGCCCCATCCACACCCGGCAGCGAGCAGCAAAGAGCCGTTCATAAACCTATCAGCGGGTAACTACTCAGCCATCAGCGGATAGTTAGCTGGACATTGTCCGACGCTCCATTCACCGTGATAATAATACTGAACATCCCCTGATCGTCCTGTTTCCAATCGACGGTGTCGTTGGTGACCAACAGCAGCGGGCCGCCACTCTTGGCCACGAAGTCGCCGCCCGTACCGACAACAAAAGCTGCATCGTTGCCAACACGGCCGATTAGGGTCATGGTGTTCTCTCCTGGTAGAGGATAATCTGCCAGCCCAGGAGCAAATACATCGGTGCCGGCCGGGCCGACGTTTGTCTCAGCGCAATCGATGTCCGGATAGCCGCGCTCAACCTTGGTCGCAGCACAGTTGGGCCACATGCTGATTGTTCCCTCAGCAGTGATGGTGAAGGCGTCTCCGGGCTTCAAGATGATGCCGGTGTCTTCCCAGGGTACCGTGGCGATGGACTGCGGTAGCTGGTAGGGAATAGTGACCTGGACGAAGAAAGCATCCTGGTTGTCCTCCATACTCTCAACATCGTTGATGGCGAACTGGAGGAACCCGTCGACGCTGGCGGTAAATGTACCTTCCGTTCCCATTAGAAAAGCTAATGACTCGCATCCTATCCGTCCAACCAGGGCCGCGACTCCGCCGTCAGGGTAAGGATAGTTCATTTTTGCGGGACCAAAGGCCAATGTCCCCTCCGGACCGATCTCGGTGACCTCTTTGCAATCCAGGTCAGGATAGCCGGCCCCGGCTTTGGTCATTTCACAGTTAGGCCAGATATTGATCGTCCCGCTTGCCTGGATGATGATCGCATCACCGGCCTGCAACCAGATGCCTGTTCGCAGCCAGCCGGCTGTGCTGCCTGGGATAACGATCCCAACTGTCGATTTGGGCTGTGGGCTCGATACGGGCAGTGGAGTGGCATCGATGCTTGTTGTAGCTTCGGCGTCTTCCTGAGCCGTAGGTTGGCCTGGAAGCGTAACGGTCGTACAGCTGATTGTCAAGAGACCAAAAACCAGGAGTATCACCATAAGATCGCCTGAGCCCAAGATTGATGAAAGTCCAATCATCTGGTGAGCATTGTGATGTTTGGAATGCATTTCCTGTTCTCCCTATAAGTAGCGAACAGCAAGCCTAAACCGATGAACTGTGAAACTGTAAATCACTGTGTTATGGCATCTCCGATCCAAGCACAACGACAATGGCATGGTAAGTCGCCAGATTATCGTCAAAGTAGTTGTCGTTTGGACCAAGCTCCAACTCGCCATCGACCTTGGCGGTAAAGACGCCTCCTGCACCTACTATAAAGGGTTGGACACCGCCGATTCGTCCAACCAGCGTCATGCTGGGAACCTCGCTCAATGTACAGGTCCCCCACTCAGGGAGTGTACGGCAGCGACAGTCCCAATCGCTTCGACCCGCTGCCGCGCAGTCAGCAGCCGAATGCCCGGTGGGTGAAGACCAGGGCAGCGTATCGACCGTTTTCATCAGTCCGGCGGCAATGATCATATATACCTGTCCGGTCTGGAGCTGGATGCCAGTGTTTGTCCAACGCTGGCCGGACAGGATCTCGATGGGCGAGTGGATGACATGAAAGGGCACGAACTCGATCTGCTCGGTGTCGAAGATTGTGGGCTCAGTTGGGGGCGCTACAGCCTCCAGGGCGTTATCACCGCCAAGGGTCAGGCTGATCATCTGGCCGATCTCGACCGTTTGGCTGACGTCCTGAGCGACAGCCGTCACCGATCCCGATAGAACCATGACAGTCATCTCACCATCGAGCGTGGCGCTGATGACAGCCGTGGCTCCTTCAGCACTCAAACTAACACCGTTAATGGTAAGAGCAAGGATTTTCTCTTCAGGCGTGTTCAGGATCAGCGCATTGGGCGCGCCAGGGCACTGTGGAGGGTTGCTGCTGGTATTTACCCAAAATGACGGCGGATCGGCACCTGCTACTGTGTTGAGTGTGACGTCTCCTACCAACATCAGGGAGCCAGAGGCGCCATTTGCTTGAGCCGGAAGACGGATCAGCGCTGCTCCCCAAGCGTTCTCAGTCAGATCTACCTGCCCAGTGTGCAGTAGTTGCAGGCTCTCCAGCGGGAGAGTATCGCCGGGTTGGGTAAAATCGGCACTCGTCGGCACCACCTCGACCGGGTTCCCGGCCAGACAAACACTACCCTCGGCTCGCTCGCCGCATTTTTGCTGGGCCGCATCGAGTGTCTCCAGCACCAGGTTGGCGCAGGCTTCGTTGACGATGGTGATGGGAGCCAGGGGAGTGGCGGTCGGGCTCCTGGTTGGTGTGGATGGTGGAATGGTTGGCGTAGGGGAAATATTCGTGGCTGCCGGGCTCGCCGTAACGTCTTCGGCCGGCCGATCCTCTGCTGCCGGTGTACTACCAAAGACACAGGCAAATGCTGCCGGCGCCAACACAAGACACAGCAACCCGCGATGGAAATAGCGCTTGTTCATACCTTCTCCCAATTTGAAATGGTTTCTTTGAAGTTTCCCGAGCCCGGAAACTGAAAATAGCAATCGTCTAGTATCATAACTGCGATGGGGGTTTTTTCCAACATGAGTGCCACATAGCCATCGACCCCAATTCTCATCTGACGGTTTGCCAACCTGATGGTAGAATAGTACGCAGATGGGCACGGCCGGAGTGCCCTCACATCTATTTTTTTATGACCTTTATTATCATCCCTGCGAGGTTGTCACCGATCAAACGATCACCATAGAGATAAGCCATGGGCCATTTTGGCGTATGGATTCCCTCGAAAGCGGGAATGACATGATGGACGAGGGGATGGTCATGTGACTTTCATGATCTCAGCAGGGTACACACAGAGCTTTTGACTCGTTGCTCGTTGCTGCTGAGCTAATCACTAACAACCCATTACTAACAACTATTTCAAAGGAGCTACTTGCATGCGTACACCTATCATGGCCGGTAACTGGAAGATGAACAAAACAATCGTCGAGGCGCTGGATTTTGCCAAAGCGGTTAAGGGACCTTTGGCTTCAGTCAAAGGCGTTGAAAAGGTCATCTGCTCGTCTTTCGTGGCACTCGCCCCTCTTGCCGATGCTTTCAAGGGCACGGACTTCAAGCTGGGCTCCCAGGATATCTACTGGGAAGAGCAGGGTGCCTTTACGGGCGAGGTCTCACCGCTGATGCTCAAAGAGGTGTGCCAGATGGCCATCATCGGCCACTCTGAGCGTCGCCAGTATTTCGGCGAGACGGATGAGACAGTCAATAAGAAGATCAAAGCGGCACTGGCGCACGGGTTGACCCCGATCGTCTGTGTCGGTGAGAGCCTTGAGCAGAACCAGGCCGGTGAGACCGAGCAGTTTGTCGGCAAGCAGGTGCGGGCCGCGCTGGACGGCATCACTGCTGGGCAGATGGCCGATATTGTCATTGCTTACGAGCCAATCTGGGCCATTGGGACGGGACTGGCAGCCACCGCCGACGATGCCAACCGCATCATTGGACAGGTGGTCCGGGCGGCTATCAGCGAGCTGTATGGCGGCACCGTTGCCGGGCAGACGCGCATCCTGTACGGCGGCAGCGTCAATACCAAGAATGTCGAAGAGCTGATGCAGCAGCCGGACGTCGACGGCGGCCTGGTAGGTGGGGCATCGCTTAAGCCGGACGATTACATCACGCTGGCCAAAGTGGCGGCCGGCGTCAAAGGATCAGCTTAACGATACGAGGTTGATGGCAGTATTGGTCGCGTGAGACATAAGACGTGCGATGTAAAACTGATGCTGGTTACGGATGTATGACTTGTTTATCGGATTACTTTGTCGAAATCCACGTATCCGTAACCCGCGCAAATTCATCACTCGTTGCTCATTGCTCGTCACTCATTGCTCGTCACTCATTGCTCGTTGCTGCCTTTAAGGAGCCAACATCATGCCTGACTGGATAGTGTCATGGGTACTGGTTGCGGTATCGATCTGGCTGTTGCAGCCGACCATTCGCTGGATGCACAAGCACATCCAGGGTCTGGGACTGCTGATCACCAACAACCCACAGGGCGCCATGTTGATTTACTATCTGTCGCTGGTGCCGGGTGTGGTGCTTCATGAAGGCAGCCAGTGGGTTGTAGCCAAAATCTTGCGGGTGAAGATCAAGAAGTTCCGCCTGTGGCCTGAAAGACAGCGTAAGGGTGTAGTCCGCCTAGGGCTGGTTGAGATCGATGGCAAGACCGACACCGTGCGGGCAACCCTGGTAGGCATCGTCCCGCTGGTGGCGGGCATTGGCGCCATCGCACTCATTGGTGGGACGCGCTTTAACCCGGCTGTGCTTCTTGCTGCTCTGGCTACGGGCGATCTGCCCACTATCGCTGCCGGCCTTGGGGCATTCCTCGATGCACCTGATTTCTGGCTGTGGGTCTATCTTGTCTTCGCTATCGCCAACACCATGCTGCCAGAAGAGCATGACAACATCAACTGGTGGCTGATCGTTGGTCTGCTGGTCGGGCTGGCGGTCGTGCTGTGGTTTCTTGACTTAAGCATCCTGATCAAAGCCGGGCTGGATGGGCCGCTGGCGCAGATGGCTGCCTCGATGAGCCTGGCTTTGATTTTATCGTTGTGTATAGACCTGTTTGTCATGGCACTGATTTGGGGTATGGAGCAACTGCTCACCCGTCTGCTCAACCGCGAGATCGAGTACCAGTAACATCATTGACGATTGGTTGATTGACGACTGATGTTTGCACAGCAAGACACAGAGCGGCAAACGATGCGTAAGATGTCATAGGCAGCGTTCCAATGTCTTGACGTTCTAGCGTTTCAACGTTTTAACGTCGTCCTCCCCGCGGCGCGCCAGCCAGATAAAGCCCACCAGGCTGATGGCCGCCATGACCAGCATGGCGATCAGCTTGTACAGCCGTGATGGTATGGCCAATGCCAGGCCGCCAAACACGGCACTGAACAGGTAATAACCGATCACGATCTGCCGCGGCGACAACCCCATATCGACCAACCTGAAATGGAGATGACCGCGGTCGCCCTGTACCGGGTTTTGCCCCCGCGCTAGCCGATTGATGACCTGCCAGGCCACATCCAGCAGCGGCAGCCCCATCACCAGCAAAATCGAAGCCATCTTAGCTCCACCGATGATGCTGAGTGCCCCCAGTGTGAACCCTAAGAAGTAGGCCCCCGATCCCAGGAAGATGCGGGCAGGCGCAAAATTAAACGGCAGGAAGCCCAGCGTAGCGCCCAGCAGCGCCATAGGCAGGAGAGCGACACTGTATTGGGGCGGTTCAAGCCTGAAGACGCCATTGATGAACAGGACTACGCAGGCTATGGCTACCACACCGGCCGCCAATCCGTCCACACCATCGAGCCAGTTGACGGTGTTAATCATCAGCCCCAGCCAGAACAGCGACAGCGTGACGGTGATCGGGTAGGCAAAGTCGGGCGTCTGCTGGCCGGTGAGTGGGTTATTGACGTACTCGATCAGGATCAGGAAGAGAACCGCAATGGCCGCAGCGATGATCTGGGCGATGTACTGGGGCAGTGGGGACAACTCGCGCCAGTCGTCGTACAAACCGGCCAGAAAGATGATCGTTCCGCTCAGCAGCAGCCCGGTCAGGCGGATGATCTCTTTCCCATCGAAGCGCACGATTTGCATGCCCGGCGGCAGTTCTGCGGCCTGGTGAGGGTCGATCACCAACAGCTGTGAAGCCAGCACAGCCACGACAAAGGCAATGTAAACAGGCACACCACCGATGCAAGAAATAGGCCGCTCGTGTTTGCGACGCCCGCCCGGCCTGGCGACCAATCCCCATCGCTCACCCAACACGCGCGCCAGCGGCGTTAACCCCAATGAGAGCAAGAATGCCAATCCAAAGGTCAGGCCAAAGGCAATCAGCGGCAGCTGCATGGTCGGGCATCTCCGGTGGGATAAGCCTGCAAGTGGGCAAGTATGCAAACAGAAAAGAAGCCTGGTTTCAGATCTGAAACCCAACACCCATAAGCTATCAACCATACGCCATACGCCATATGCCATAAGCTGCTTGATGACTGCTGGTTGCTGAAGATTTGGGAATGCATCGTTGTTCTTTGAATCGGCCGTCTGTCACTTACATTGTGTCATGTGTTGCCGCGATTGAACCTGGCGCAGGCAGAGGGGATTGTACGTTGTCCTGCTTGAGGGTGCAAGAAACGAATAAGCTCTTAGCAGCCAGCGATTAGCTTTGGGGCCAGTAATTCCAGATCTAAAGCTTAATGGCACATTTTGGCCTTATCGAGCGCCTGAAACAGCAGAAAACGCTACGAAAATAGTCCGCGAACACTGCCTGCGGTAGCATGCGAGAGTAGTGTGGTTGATAGGCGAGAGGCGCCGAACCTCACCCCTGCAACGGCAGCCGATAGCTATGTCGGCGACATTCCCCTCCCCGCAGGGCGGAGAGGGGACGCAGGTTGCGTATCGAGCTGCTGCGCTTCTCAGGGGCGAGGTTGTGAGCGCCAAACCGGGCTTGGCCGGCTTGTCCATGTTATTTCCGGGTGCTACCCAAGGACGGTTGAAACACGAAAAACGAAATGCCGAAGGGGTATGAAGAGGGTTCGATGGGGATGAGCGTCGGGCCCTCTTCATGCCCCTTCGTGTTTTGGTCCTATGCCTGGCCGGGGTGGGCTTGCCCAAGCGTCGTCCAAGCATCCTCCTTCCATCCTCCTTCCATCCTCCTTGATTTACGTATATTTTGGGTACAGCCACGTGAATGCAGCGCCTCGCTCCCTTCACCTTCCCAGTCCCATGAATAGTCCAGTGAGAGTGCTTTTGATGATCGCCGACAAACATCCCGAATGGCTTCGGGATGTAGTCAGCTCTCACTTTCCAGGATAAGGCGAGTCCGTCTTGCTCCCACTCTCTGCGTGGGAATGTAAAGCGTGACACTCTGCGTCGCAAGTTATAGGCCCGCCGTCCTTCATCGACCCCACAAATCAGCTATGGGGCGTCACTGGCGAACAGTTGTGAGTGCTGGGCGATTAAACATCAAATCGCTTGGGTGACGAGTTTTAGTTGACAGTTCACAGCCAAAAGCTAACAGTCAATAGCTGAAAGCCGACCGCCGCGGGCTGATAGCTGAGCAGTTACCGCAAAGCACTTTATATAGTTGGGAAGATTGCCTTAATCTGGTGACGAACTTAGAGCGTGTTTTAGAAGCTTGATGTTGCGGGCATAGCATAGTTTTGAGTGATGGACGATTAAAAAGCAAATCGTTTGGGTGATGGGGCAGGCAAAAAGGCCCATT
>JAFGMS010000040.1 GCA_016927375.1 Anaerolineae bacterium | reverse complement strand
GCACTACAATACACTCTTGGTTTTGCTTACTGGTAGAACCTTTTTAAGGTAACCACTACCAAAGGTAGTGGCTTCCTGGACTAGTGATCAGTTTTGTGCCGGATTGAGTGCGGGATGTCTTATTGGTAATGGCTGCCAGCCAAAAGCCATATGCCATAAGCCATATGCTTGTGCCGACCGCTGCTCACTAAAAGCTACCAGCCAAGAGCTATCAGCTACCATGACAACTATTCTAGGCATTGAGAGTTCCTGTGATGAGACATCGGCGGCGGTTATCGTTGACGGCCGGACGATCCGTTCGAGTATCGTGGCATCGCAGGTAGAGATACACGCGCAGTACGGCGGTGTCTTTCCGGAGATCGCCTCGCGCATCCACATTGAAAGCATCTACCCTGTCGTCGAGCAGGCGCTCCAGCAGGCCGAGGTGCCGCTGGGGGAGGTCGATGCTGTTGCGGTGACAAAGGGGCCCGGCCTGGCCGGCTCGTTGGTAGTCGGTGCCAACATGGCTAAAGGGCTGGCGCTGAGTAACGATTTGCCGCTGGTAACCATCAATCATCTAGAAGGGCACATCTATTCGCTGTGGCTGGCCGGGCCGGAGTATCGCTTTGTGCCGGGCCAACCACCCGCCGAGAAGTCTGACGTGTTTGTCCCTATCGAGTTCCCCGTCATTGTGCTGGTCGTATCCGGCGGGCACACCGAGCTGCTGCTGATGACCGGTCATGGTGAGTACCGCCGGCTGGGCGGCACATATGATGATGCCGCCGGCGAGGCCTTTGACAAGGTGGGAAGACTGCTGGGCCTACCCTATCCGGGCGGCCCTTCGATC
Source organism: Anaerolineae bacterium (assembly GCA_016927375.1). Lineage (GTDB taxonomy): Bacteria > Chloroflexota > Anaerolineae > Aggregatilineales > UBA3940 > JAFGMS01. The sequence goes on along the minus strand of JAFGMS010000040.1, from coordinate 4,190 downwards.
CAGAAGGCCTCCCGGGACGGCGACCCGGCGGCCTTCAATTTTCCGCGTGTCCACCTGCGCAGCAATCAGGGCGAAGAGAATTACGATTTCAGCTTTTCAGGTCTTAAGACGGCCGTGCTGAGGATGCTCCAGACCATCCAGCCCGGCTACCAACCTGACGATCCACTCGATGATGATGTGCCGGTCGCCGACCTGGCCGCCAGCTTCCAGGCTGCGGTGGTCGATGTGCTGGTTGATAAGGCGGCCCGTGCCGCCCGCGAGTTCAAGGCGCTGGAGGTCTTTGTTGCCGGAGGAGTCTCGGCCAACGCCGCGCTGCGTAAGGCCATGATCGAGCGCGCGGGGGTACCGGTGCGCGTCCCGCCCCTCTCGCTGTGCACCGATAACGCCGCCATGATCGCCGCTGCCGGGCACTACCGCTACCTGGCCGGCCAGCGGGACTCCCTCGACTTCGACATCCGCGCCACCTGGCCGTTGGCATAGCCAAGCTGTCAGCTATCAGAATGCAGCGATTTTCGCCGGCCTGCTGCTCGGCTAGCTTTTGCTGCACCCAAAGATTGATAAGAGTTTCGACGGTGACTTTATGCGAGCGTGCCTGTTCTTCAACCGAGAAGTGGCACAGCACCCGTAACTGTGAACTCAGCATCAGGGGCATCCGTGTCATGCTCGGTGAAGTCGAGGGTATCCTAGAACTCTCCCATTTTTTCGAGCGTGCCGGCTTTCGATATTGAGCTTAAATGCTTATTTGCGTCCATAGGGCTTTTCACTCAAACAGCCTTGTCAAATTGTCCACCAGCATGAAGCTGATTGATGCTGATCGCCGTTCGCTTACTCCAAGCTCAGCAGCAACTCTTGAGCGTGTCTCACTACCAATACCTCTAGTTGCCTGTCCGTCTCCTCTGAGAGCATGGGCGGCGGGTTGGCGGCATCGAAGGTCTGATTTGGTTCCAGATCGTTCAGACGTACCCAGGTGACGCCGCCGTTCACGGCCGCGTTGACCATGGCTATGGCATGGTTGTTATCCGGCTGGGCATGATCGCTCTCGGTCTGGAGACGCTGGTAGGGTACCTTAATCTGAGAGATGAAGGTCATGGCTTCGCGCTCTGCCCAGAAAGCCTCGTCGTCACAGGCAGCTTTCCCGGTAAGGTGGCCGGTCTGATGCTCATCGCAGCCGCCTGTGTCGTTGCGACCGGCCGGCCCCTCCCAATCGATCAGGAAGAGCACGGGCAGATCGGTGTGGCGGGCCAGCACGCCGGATGCCATGGTGATACCGTAGGAATAGGACACCAGGCCGATGAGTGATGGGTTGACCTCAGGCAGCGCAGCCACCTGTTGGATGACTGCGGCCAGCCCATCCTGGTGAGTGAAGCCGTTGTAGTCTTCCTCGCCCTCGCTCCGGCCGCGCCCATCCGCGTCGAAGACCACGATGACAAAACCCGAATCGGCCATTGTCTGTGCCTGCCCTCTGAGAAACTTGCTGCTGTCATCGCTGCCGCCTGGAATGAGCACAAGTGCAGGCAGTGCCTCGCCGCTCCAGGCCTGCGGGTGAACGGCCTTCATGTACAGGCGCGCTCCACTGGTCGGGTTGTCGATCCAGTAGGCATCCTCTTCGCCAACAATATTGTCAATGTCTTCTGCTGCCGGACAGTCCTCCGGACACACCTCCGCATCCTCTGGGCCTTCGCAGATACCATCGCCGCATAGCCCAGGGACGGGCACGAGCGTGGAACGCTGCCGGAATGCAGGCATGTTACAGGCTGCGAGCACGAGCACGCTCAGCAGAACTGCAGCCAGACGACAGATTTGCTTCCTCATAGTAGGTCTCCGTGTTCTTGCGTTGTGGTGATGACCAGCCGGGAGAAGAAGCGGTCAATGCGCATCTTCACCTGGTTATCCTTTCCATATTCGAGCGGCAAATCGGCCATGAATGTCTCGCCGTCTTTGCCGTCCTGGAGAGAGGGAAGAACCACCTTCGCCCGGATGGTAGCATCACTTTCCGCAATAGGCAGCGCCAGCGCAAACTGCCCCTCCGGACCGGTCTCGGTGCGGGCGCTGGCAGCCAGCCACTCCCAGACTTCTCGCTCTTCTACCCAGTGCTCTCGCACAACCTGAACAAAGACGTTGGCCAGCGGCTCCCCATTATCTTCGACCAGTATACCGCTCAGTGTGGTGAAGTCAGGGACAAGGTTCCTGAGATACACCAGGCTCTCAGATTGGGTCATAGAGGCCAGTGCTCGGATCACCCAATCGTGGGGAACATCATCGGCCAACTGGTGCAGCATCTCGGCGGCGGCCGGCGTGTCCAGATCGGCAAGGCCGTCCAGGGCGGCACGCTGCACACCGGGGTCGGCATCACGCCCCATCTGGCCGAGCAGCGTGGCCATTTCCGGATGTTCGCTGCGCAAGATGACTCCAATCAGCATCAGGCGCACAGGCTTACTCTGATGATCGATCAGCTCACGCAGGGCATCGACCGCTGCGGGGCCGATGTTCTCCAGAGCCGTCAGCACCTGCGTGGTGCGATACACTGGGGAGGGCGGCGGATCGGCTGCAAACCAGAACAGAGCCCGGATGGCTCCCTGCGTACCAATCTCGCCCAGCGTTCGGGCAGCCTCGGCTGCCTGTTGAGCATCGGTGCCATACAAGAGCTGTTTGTAATGAGCCGTGGCACGTTCATCACCAAGTTGATCCAGCGCACGTGCCGCAGCCACAGCAACGGAACGTTCTCCACCGGAACGTACTTCGTGGCGAAAGCGATTGTACAACAAAAAGCGAGCCCACGGCTGTCCGGTCGCGCCCAGTTTCTCGGCAGCGGCTGCCCGTACATTGGGTTTTTTGTTTCTTAACCCGGCCATCAAATCGCCGATGGTATGCAGCCCGCTGACAAACTGACCCGTTCCGGCCAGCTCGCGCGTGTAGCGCTGCGGCGGTCTGGCCCCCAACTCGACAGCTACATTCAGAACCTGTTTCTGTTTACCGGAAGGCCACGCATCAAACTGCCGGCTGTTCAGGGCGATTTCCAGTGCTCGCCTGGCCTCCTCGCCGATTTCGGCCAGCGCGGTCATGTTGGTGCGAACTAGAGCATCTTTCACGCGCAGGGCCGATTCTGCCTGGGGGGCAGGGATGGCAGCCAGTGCCTGCGATGCCAGCGTGACGATCTGCCGATCAGCACCGAAAAGCGCTGTGGTGAGCACATCGATGGCTGCCTGATCGCCAACGGCCTGCAGAGCATCAATAGTCCAGCGAAGCACATACTGGTCTTTGTCCTTGTCAAGCGCGCGAGCCAGATGAGGTACACTGGCAGGCTGCTTGATCTCGCCCAGAGCCTGGGCCGCGCGACGGCGGATCAAAGGATTGCGATCCCGCAAGGCTCGGCACAGGCCCCGCACATCGCCCCGGGATAGCATCTGTTCAACGTGTTGCATGGAGGTCATACGCTAACGGTAGCCATAACCGCCAAGATTGTCAACACGTGACAGGTATTTGGGGAGTCGGGCTGGAGCAGAACAGGTCCATCCAACAAATCGAGGCAAGAATGGGGTTGGAAAGTGGAATACGGGAAGAGTGGCATGGAAGAGGACGGCAAACCCTAATGGTTTTGCTGGTTCTAACGGATTGTGTAGCTGGCAGACCGACCACCCAGTGAAGTAGCCACATAATCTGTTAGAGCCAGGGAAATTCCTGTAGAATCCAGTTATTCCATCAACCACGCAGTTGCCTCATCAATATCCGTGAATACTTTTAGGACAACTCCTTGGTTTACAACTCGGTTCTCCAGGGACAACAGTCGGCTCATGCGATCTACAGTGCCAACAAGAGCTATGCGGATAATATTGAATGCAAACGCCTTGGTAATCTCTTCTCCCTGATGGAAGTACACACCAGACCCAATCTCGCCGGCGAGATCCCTGATGTCAACCAGCAGACACCTGTAGTTGCTGTCCCGGCAAACCTTTGCCATGGAGGCTGGGCGACCTTCTGCCGGTATACTGTCAATGTACTCGCCAGACATACGGATGTAAAGATAGTCAGGACGATGTTCTATTACCACACTCATTGTAGATCGACCTCCCCACATTAAAAAAGGCGAGGAACCCCCTCACCCATTCGTTTCAAACACCGACCGCCTATATATCTCAATCTCAACATAGCTGCCCAATCAAGGGAAGGGATGGTTGGTGAATTGAATGATG
>JAFGMS010000359.1 GCA_016927375.1 Anaerolineae bacterium | reverse complement strand
TCACCAGCACTGAGTGTAATGTGACATTGTCAAGTCACTGATAACTGATCACCAAAGACGGTCATACAAAGTGCGAAATTTAGGCTTAGCCAGTAGTCGGCTTCAACCAATCGATCAGACGTGCCATGAGCGGCGGGCCGAGAACCAGCAGGCCGATGATGACCGCCACGCAGGCAGCGAAAAGCACCCCGCCGGCTCCCATATCTTTGGCTGCTTTGGCTAACGGGTGAGGCGTGGGGCTGGCGATATCGACCACTGCTTCAATGGCCGAGTTGAAGAACTCAGCAGTGATGACCAACCCAATCACAAGCCACAGAATGGCCCAGCTGGTGCCATCCAGATTCAGCCACAGCCCCATCCCCATAATCCCGATGGTGAATGCCAGATGAATGCGAGCATTGGGCTGCGTTTTCAGGAGGTGCTGCCAGCCTGCAAAGGCATGGCGGAAGCTCTCCAGACGATTGGTACTATGGCCTGCCGGCTCGCCTTTGTTCATCCCTCATCTGACCGTACTGCATCCATAGCCGCGGACTGAAAGGCCCACATCTCGGCCTGGTGGTCCGGCGTATCGTGATCGTAGCCCAGCAAATGCAGCGTGCCGTGGATGGTGAGGAGCTGCAGCTCGCTGATCACAGGCGTGCCTGCTTTGGAGGCTTGCTCTTCTGCTACCGGGTAGGCAATGATTACATCACCGATGTAGGGCGGCTCGCCCGGTTCAACTGAGTAGGCTTCTTCCTCTGCCGCAAAAGCCAGTACATCGGTAGGCTCATCGACGCCCGCATAGTCGCGGTTCAGCTCATGGACTCGCTCGCTGGTAGTCAGAGTTACGGTGAGTGCCAGGGGGGCCTTGGCCTGGCTTACGCTCAATGCATACCAGGCCGCCAACTGGACGGCAACATCATCGACCTGGTAAGGGTCGTCCATCGTTACGTAGATTGTATAATCCTGACTCATAAGTGCTTTCCTGTATAGCAAGCGTTACAGACTGATTACCAATTACCTAGTGCAGTTGGGCGTAAATAGGCCCGGAATTAAGACGCCCTTCTGCCCAACTGCTTAAGTATTTCGGGGCAGGCCATAACTGCGGGTTTACTTACGCCCCGAAATCCTAGGGAGCAGTGGCGGGCTTTTCGTCTCCGGGGTACTTGATGCGGGGATGATACATTCCCTTGAGTGCCCGGACAAAGGTCTCATGAATGACTTTTAGATCATGTAGCGTCAGGCCAGAGTCGTCAAGCTGATGAAGATCAATGCGCTGTTGGATGATCTTCTTGACGATCTTCTCGATTTCTTCGGTTGTGGTGGGCTTGTTGGCCCGGACGGCGCTTTCACAGCCGTCGGCCAACATCAAAATAGCCGTTTCGCGGCTGCGCGGAGTTGGTCCGTCATAGTAGTACTGGCTAACATCCTCAATCTCCGTTCCGGATGCTGCAGCTTCCTCTTGAGCCTGGTTAAGAAAATAGAGCATCGGCAGTGTACCATGGTGCTCGTTGATGAAGGCCACGATCTGGGAGGGTAGACGGTGTTTGCGGGCCAGCTTGACGCCATCGACTATGTGAGATTTGATCGTACGTGCGCTGGCAGCCGCGCTGAGGCCCTGGTGCGGATCGATACCACCTTCTGTGCGGTTCTCGATAAAGAAGCCGGGGTTAGATAACTTTCCGATATCGTGATAGAGTGTCCCCACGCGGGCCAGCAGGCTGTCGGCACCGATGGCCTCGGCAGCCGCCTCGACCATGTTGGCGACTTCTACGGTGTGGTGGTACGTCCCGACAGACATCAGCTGGAGTTTCTTCTGAAGGGGATGATTAGACCGATCCAGGTCGAGCAATTGGAGGCTGGTGGTTATGTCGGTAAGGGTGCCTATGGCGACAAGGAGTACCAGGGCGATGCCTGCGGATACCAGGTTGTTTAACATGATGAATAACAGCGGCTGGACGAGACGTGATGGTTCTGTCTGCGCGGGCAGATGGAAGATCACCAGGGCGGTTGCACCGCCAAGCGCCGCCGCAATGCCGGCGCGAATGTAGACGCTCGGGCGAGCACTGCGGCGCAGGTTGCCTGCTGCCAGCAGCCCACTGGTTGCTGCAACAGTAGCCAGCTCCAGCGAGCCATGCGCCAGGTAGCCTACCAGTCCGGCCAGCACAACCACCACCAAGATGGTGAACTCGGTACCAACGAAGGTGTAAAGAGCCAGCCCCAATGCTGCCCCAGGGAAGAGATAGGCGGTCGGTTCCTGACCCGGAACCATGAACTGGGCCAGCAGCAGGAAGACCAGGAACAGGCCTATGGACAGCAACAAGAGGCTGTATTTTCTGGACCAGGGTGGGTTGATCATCACGATGTAGGTCACAAGCACTACCAGGCTGAGCAGACTGGCAATCGATGCGCTGACAATATCTTGCCAGGTGAGTCGATCCACCGTCAGCCCCAGAGCGATGAGGGCTTCCATGTCCGATTCATCGACCAGATCGCCTGCCCGGACAATCACCTCGCCCTGGCGAAAGGTGTATTTGACATCAGATACGTCTGTTGCTGCCTGATCGCGAGCTTCTTCTGTTGCTTTTGTGTTGAGTGTGCTGTTTGGCAGGATTAAGTCGTTGGTAATGGACAACACCAGGGGAATCAACGGTTCCGGGAAGTCGCTGCTGACCGTCAGTCCCAGGCGGCTGGTCACTTCACTGACGCGGCCCTCCCTGACTGTCCCGCTCATGGCGTCTTCAAGCAGGCTGACCATCTCACGCCCGATCTGTTCAAACTGCGAGTCATCGGTTGAAAGCAGCAGGGCTATTTCTTCAGAGGTCAGGCTCAGGCTTGAGATGGCATCCAGGTAGCTTGCTTTGAGATCGGCATCGGCAAAGGTGTCGGCCCGCACGGTGGCGATGAAGTCTTTGATCTGACGGGCCTTGCGTACTTGCTGCCGGCCGACACGAGGGTCAGCAGCATCGTAGATGTCACTGACACCGGTGCGGGCGGCCTCACGTGCTTCCTCTGTGTCTTTTTGACTGACATAGGTGATATCACGCGGGGCGATAATATCCTCTGGAGCGATATCACCAGATTGAAGCTGGTAAGGCTGGCTGGCCAGGAAATCGGGCAGGAGCAGGATCAGGCTGGTGCCAACCGCAAAAAGCAGACCACACAACACCATAAGGACAATATGTCCCCATCTGCCGAGCTGTACTCGATGTCCGTTTGTGTCAATGGCTGTTTCAGAATTCAAGAGTATCTCGCTTATGGCTGTCCGCTTACAACTAAATAGATAGTATCAGTCGTCGATGAACCATTCAATCGGTTAACCGGCCAGCAGCGTCTTGACAACCTCACTGATTAGTTTCCCGTCGGCGTGGCCTTTCAGCTTGCCTGTCAGTGGCCCCATTACCTTGCCCATATCCCGTGGGCCGGTGGCGCCAACCTGGGCGATTATCGCCCTGGCCTCTTCCTCGATCTCCTCTCGGGAGAGCTGCTTGGGTAGATAAGCTTGAAGCTGGGTCAGTTCCTTTTCTTCAGCCTGTGCAATGTCATCGCGGTTGGCCTTCTGAGCGTCAGCAATGGAGTCCTGGCGCATCTTGATCAGCTTCTGGATCGATGCCAGCATCTCTGCCTCATCTAGTGCGACTTTCTCGTTGACTTTCTCAGCTGCCAGTGCGGCATCGAGCGCCTTTGCGTAGGCTGCCACATCAGCCTCATAGGCTGCTTTATCCTCGTCGGATGAGCCTCTCTGAGTGGGCTTGGCGACATTGTGCTTCTTGGCGGCCTGTTTGGTCAGATCTTCACGCTTATGTTGCTCGGCTTCCTTGAAGGCTGCCATAACACCGCGCAGCAGGGTAACGCGCTGCGAATCTTTGCTCTTCATGGCCTCTTTGAGGTCGGTATTGAGTTGTTCTTTGAGTGACATTTAGGCTCCCGTAACGGCAGTTGATAGTTTACAGCTCACAGTGGTTGGTGGCTGATGGTTGGCTCGCAGTTCAACCAATCCTGCGGACTGTGCTGGACACCTGGTAGTTAAAAGTATAGCGGTAGATGGAGGGAAAACAAATTGCGGGGGATGGCAAGTGGTAGCTACCAATTTGCGCCTCCGTTGTCTTCACGGATTTCTCGTTAACAATCATATACTGATGCAATGATATATCAGGTGGCACGCGAGAATAGCATGGTTGATAGGTGAGAGACGCTGAACCTCACACCCTGCAACGGTGGCTGATAACCACGTTGCCGACGTCCCCCTCTCCGCCCGGTGGAGAGGGGACGCAGATCGCGTATCGCGCTGCTACGCTTCTCAGGGGTGAGGTTGTGAGCGCCAAACCGGGCTTGGCCGGCTTGTCCACGTTATTTCCGGTGCTACCTGAAATCTGTAGTTTGAATCCTTTTTGAACTGACGAAGATATATCCCAGCGCTTTGGCACGCCAACAAAAGTCTCGAATGCTTCAATGCTGTCATTCCCGCAAAAGCGGGAATCCACTTAACACACATATGTGGTCGATGTACAAAGTCGAGCTAAGCAATGCGGTGTACTCCCATTGGTACGAAGCGGTTTGCTCGTTCCCACGCTCTGCGTGGGCAAAACACAAGACGGTGCTCCACGTTGAATTGCCGACCTGCCCCATGTCGAAATCACGGGCGGCACAATGGTGGGATGACAAAGCCTACATCCCTCCGACCTGTGCTCACCTCCTCCGTCGCGATAGGGAGGAAAATCCGAGAGCAATGAGGATAGGAGCGGGTGATCATGGATGGATAGGGCGTATCGTACCAGGCTGGGTCCAAGTGTCGTCCAAGCATCCTCCTATCATCCTCCTTGAGTTACGCGTAAATGGCGCCGGATCCTAATGGTTTGTTACCATGTCGGTGTGCATGGCCGCGTTGATATAGCCTGTAGCAGGTCGAGAGGTGGTCGAGGGGAAACCATTAGGGGGCTACGCGGAATAGTGGGGAAAAACGTTCATGGAAAGACCCTAAAGGTTTCTTTTGGAAAATATCTTGTTCCAATGTAGACACACTTTTGACCGAAATGACCGCTCTTCAATGTCGAAAAAACTTTAGGGTCTGAAGCTGACCCCACTTTTCCGCGTTGATCCTGAAATATCTATGTCACTTTGACCTGCACTGGATGCTCCCCGGCGTCAGAATTCGTGTTTGACATCCTCCCCCCCCCCATGGTAGGATCAAGAACGTGTGTTTTAGCACTCTCGGTGTTAGAGTGCTAACTTGGGGTAAGGAACAGTGACAGAGCCTTCGAAACGGCAAGAGTATATCTTAGGGTTGATCGTTCGAGAGTACGTCAAAGAGCCCACACCCGTCAGTTCTAAAGCGCTGGTAGAGTGCTATGGACTGGACTTCAGCTCAGCGACAATCCGCAACGATATGGCTGCATTGGAAGAGATGGGTCTGATTACATCACCGCACACTTCTGCCGGACGCGTTCCAACCGAAGCAGGCTATCGCTACTTTGTACAAAAGCTGATCGGCGACAGTGAGCTCTTGCCTGCCGAGCAGCGTATGATCCGCCATCAGTTTCACCAGAGCCGGCTCGATGTTGAACAATGGCTGCAACTTGCCGCCTCAGTGCTGGCGCAGACCGCCCGCACAGCTTCGCTCGTAACCGCACCTGCAACCAGCCCTGCCCGCTTCAAGCACCTGGAGCTGATCAGCACACATGGCCGATTGGTGCTGATGATACTGGTACTGGAATGCGGTGATGTGCGACAGCAAATGCTCACTTTGGCCGAACCGGTTACCCAGGAAAGGCTGAGCGAGATTGCCGCACAGATTAATTCGCAGTGCGTAGAAACAGGATCGACCCAAATGCGGGCCAAGGCGGCCCATCAGCCACCCCTGGACCAGGAGATCATTGAGCTGGCTGCTGAGCTGCTGGAGCAAGCCGACCAGCAGCACCGCATCATTTATTCAGATGGACTGGTCAATATTCTCGATCCCAGCTACCTGCTTGACCGGCTGGAGATCACCGACCCAAACCGGCGTGATGATCTGACCAAAGCACTGATGGAAGCCGACAGCTCTGGTGCGCGACAGACACTTCGATTGCTCCAGGAACACAGTCTCTTAGAAGCAATTCTAGGAGAGGTGCTCTCAAGCGATATACAAGGCGTCCGTGTCATGATTGGAGGTGAGGGACGCTGGGAAGAGTTGAGCCACACCAGCATGGTGCTCTCACGTTACGGCGTGCACGGTTATTTGACAGGAACACTAGGTGTGCTAGGACCGACCCGACTACATTATGGACGAGCGATCTCGGCAGTGCGGTACGTGGCTAGCCTGATCACCGATATGATGATCGAGGTTTACGGGGAAGGCAATCAGCCTCTCTGATAACGCGCCTCAGATGTGCATTTTTAGCTCTCTGAACCTGGTTCAGTTTCTCATCAGCAACACAGATAGACAAAACGCGTACAAGATGTATGGCAAGAAATGCTGAGATCAAAAGGTTAGAGATTCATCAAAAAATAGCCATCTCTAATGCACTTCTAATAGTCAACATGTAGAATAGCATCGACAACGCTGAAAAACCCTAACGGGATGTAAGAGGAGAAAAAGTGAGTAACGACAAACAGGTGATGGAAGAAAAGGCAGCAACAGCTTCTACCGAACAGGCGGAAAACAGCCAAACAGAACAAGAGTCAGACAAGGAAAAGCCTCAAGCCGTTACCGATCTGGGAGCACAGCTTGCCGAAGTGCAAGCCCAGGCAGCCGAGTATCTGGACGGATGGCAGCGGGCTCGTGCTGATCTGGAGAATTATCGCAAGCGGATTACCCGTGAGAGGAAAGAATGGGAGGCTATGATTAAGGGCGAGATTATCCTCAACCTGCTGCCAGCATTGGACGACTTTGACCTGGCCTTGGAGAATCTGCCTGAGGATGTAGCAGAGCACGATTGGGTCGGCGGGATAGTCCTGGTACATCGTAAGCTGCATGGACAGCTGGAAGCTATGGACCTCTCGGAGATTGAAGCAATGGGTCAGACTTTCGACCCTGAGCTGCATGAAGCTGTTACGCACGAGAAAAGCGATTCGCACCAGCCGAACGAGATCATCGGGGTGATGCGCAAGGGCTATCGTTTGGGCGATAAAGTGATCCGAGCTGCGATGGTTAGGGTAGCCAGCTGACATCAGAAACACAGAGATTACAGATTGTAGATTGCTGTAAGAGGGTGAAGACAGAGTAATAATGATCTCCAATCTAGAATCCGCAATCCGTTATTAAAGAGGGAGACCAAACAACATGGGAAAAATTATCGGAATTGACCTGGGAACGACCAACTCAGTGGTGGCGGTGATGGAAGGCGGCGAGCCGACAGTCATCTCATCGGCGGAAGGGGGACGGTTGTTTCCTTCAGTAGTGGCGATGGACAAGAACAATCAACTGCTGGTCGGGCAAGTGGCTCGGCGGCAAGCTGTGGTGAACGGCGAGAATACCATCTACTCCATCAAGCGCTTCATGGGACGCAAATACGACGATCCGGAAGTGCAAAAGGCCATGAAACATATCACATATAAGATCAGTAAGGCCAAGAACGGTGACATACGTGTATCGATGGCCGATAAGGAGTATTCACCGCCAGAGATATCGGCACTGATCCTCCAGAAGATCAAGACCGATGCTGAGGCCTACCTTGGCGAACCGGTCACACAAGCTGTCATCACCGTTCCGGCCTATTTCAATGACAGCCAGCGTCAGGCAACCAAGGACGCGGGGCGAATTGCCGGGCTGGAAGTGCTGCGCATCATCAACGAGCCGACTGCTTCTTCACTGTCCTATGGGCTAGATAAGAAGAAAGACGAGACCATTGCGGTCTATGACCTGGGCGGCGGCACGTTCGATATCAGCATTCTGGATGTCGGCGAGGGCGTTTTCGAGGTTAAGGCAACCAATGGTGATACCTTCCTGGGCGGTGACGACTTCGACCAGCGGGTGATCGACTGGCTGGCAGACGAATTCAAGCGTGAACAAGGGATCGACCTGCGACAAGACAAAGCCGCCTTACAGCGTCTGAAGGAAGCAGCCGAGAACGCTAAGAAAGAGCTTTCCAGTAAGCAGGAAACTGAAATCAGTCTGCCCTATGTCACAGCGGACGCCAGTGGACCTAAACATCTACAGATAACACTCAGCCGCGCAAAATTGGAGCAGCTTACCGAAGATCTGATCCAACGAAGCATCGAGCCGTGCCGTCTGGCGCTCAAAGATGCCGGGCTAACGACAGATCAGATCGATGAGGTCGTGCTGGTTGGTGGTATGACCCGTATGCCCGCTGTCCAGAAAGCTGTTTCAGAGTTCTTTAAGAAAGAACCCCACAAGGGCGTCAACCCTGACGAAGTTGTCGGTGTGGGTGCAGCTATCCAGGCAGGCGTCCTGGGCGGTGATGTCAAGGACATCTTGCTGTTAGATGTAACCCCGCTGACCCTTAGTGTTGAGACACTGGGTGGTGTCGCCACATCTCTCATTGAGCGGAACACCACCATACCGGCTGCGCGCAGCCAGATCTTCTCTACGGCGGCAGACGGGCAGACACAGGTCGAGATTCATGTTTTGCAGGGTGAGCGCCCCATGGCCATCGATAACAAGAGCCTGGGCAAATTCATCCTGGATGGCATCCCTCCTGCCCCACGTGGTGTGCCGCAGATCGAAGTAACCTTCGATATCGATGCCAACGGCATTCTGAACGTCTCTGCCAAAGATAAGGCGACCGGTCGTGAACAACACATCACCATCACAGCCTCTAGCGGCTTGTCTGAGGAGGAAATCCAAAAGATGGTGAAGGAAGCCGAAAGGTTCGCTGACGAAGATAAGAATCGCAAAGAACAACAGGAAATCCGCAATATAGCTGATAACTCGGTCTATACAGCAGAGAAAACGCTACGAGATCATGCTGACAAATTGCCCGATGACGCCAAAGCGCGTACCGAGGAGAAAATTACTGCGGTGCGCAAAGCAATGGATTCGGGTGATGCCGATGAAATGAAGCGTGCCACCGATGATTTGATGCGTGAAATCCAGGAACTTGGTGCTTCGATGTACCAGTCAGAAGAGCCTGTGCCGGAGACAGAAGGTGATGGTTCGGCACCGGGCGGTGAGGATGTAGTCGAGGGTGAAGTCGTTGACTGAAGCCGGGAAAAATAACCAGTAAAATCATTATAAGGGCCAGCATCATACTATGATACTGGCCCTTCGATGATTCGTCGGCTTGGTGCACAAGCTATACAATATTCACCTGCTGAGAGAAGAAACTCATCGGGTCCCTTGCTACACCTGTGTCAGTTCTCTTTCAAAGCACGAGCACAGATCGAGCAAAACAAGATCTTTTAATGGACGTTACTGATGCCCACCAAACGAGATTATTACGAAATCCTAGGTGTCCGACGAGACGCCAACCAAGAAGAAATTAAAAAGTCTTTCCGACGCAAGGCACGGCAATACCATCCTGATGTGAATCAGGATCCTAATGCCGCAACGCTATTCAAAGAAGCCAACGAAGCCTATGACGTCCTTAGCGATCCGCAGAAGCGAGCTACCTATGATCGTTTTGGTCATGCAGCGGTCGGCGGCGCTGGAGCGGGTGATCCGTTTGGCGGGTTCACCGATATTAGCGATATCTTCGACGAGTTCTTCGGTACGGGCTTTCGAAGCTCACGCGCCTCCTCCAGACGCGGTCCTCGGAAAGGTCAGGATCTCCAGTACCGTCTCACAATCGAGTTTGAAGAGGCGATTTTTGGAGCCGAGCGCGAAATTGAGTTTGAGCGAACAGCAACCTGTGGCAGTTGCAACGGCTCGGGAGCAGAACCAGGTACAACGCCAGTACGCTGTTCAACCTGCGGCGGGACGGGAGAGATCCGCAATGTGCGCCAGACCTTCCTTGGCCAGATGGTCAATATTAACACCTGCCCAACTTGCCAGGGCAGCGGTGAAATGGTTTCCTCACCCTGCCAGGAATGTAAAGGGAAGGGGCAAGTCCGCCAGACACGCCACTTGACAGTCAGCATCCCTGCCGGCGTCGATCACGGTACCCAGATTCGCATCAGCGGGGAAGGCGAACCGGGTACACGCGGGGGGCCTGCTGGCAACCTGTACATCGTGCTGTCAGTCCGTTCTCACGAGTACTTCCGTAGACGCGAACACGATCTGTTTATCAAGCTCCAGATTAATGTAGCTCAAGCCGCACTAGGCCACCAATTGCTGGTGCCCATACTGACGTCGATGGGTGAGAGCACAGCTGATCTCGATATCCCGCCGGGTACACAGTCGGGACAAATTCTGATCCTAAAGGGCAAAGGCGTACCCCGGCTACGCCGCGACGGCACACACGCCGGCTACGGCGATATGCAAATCATGATCGAAGTCGAGGTGCCCTCTCGATTAACAGCGGAGCAGCGCACTTTGTTCGAGAAGCTGGGTGCCACATTGGGAGAAGCAATCATCCCACCAGCCAACGAAAAGGGATTCTTTGAACGGGTGCTTGATTGGTTAGGTGGAGAGTAGAAGCAGCAGCTCTCGTTTTGGCGATTTGCCGCAGGGATTGCTGACAAAAATGGATCTGCGTGGAATAGTGGGGAAAAGGAGTTTGTAGAAGACCCCAAAGGTTTGGTCTAGGTGGGTCTTGACAAAGGCAGAAAGAGTATCCTTTCTTCATGTCTGGCGGTAGTTATGGCTGTCATTACCACATAGCGGGAATGACAAGCCGTGATGAAGAGATTGATGTCAAATGGGCCCTTTTACCTGACGCATCACCCAGCACTCAAAACTATGCTATGCCCGCAACATCAAACTTCTAAAACTCGCTCTTAGAGTCTCGGGCAGACCCCACTTTTCCGCTTTGAGCCACAAAAATCTTATGTTTTGCTATGCGTTCTCTGCCACGATCTTCGGATGGCTCTCAGCAGTGAAAAAGCTTTTCTAGGCGTATCTTTAACACACCAGTTCAAACCGGGAATTGCTGGCCAGACTTTAGCACTGTGGGTTCTTTTGTATGAGCAGATAGCAGTAATCCAAGTGAGAACATAACACATGTCAAAACGCCAGATCGATACACGCCTGCTGATAGGACTGATAATCCTCTGTGGAATAATCATGGCTGTCCTCATAGCCACCAATTCGTCCAATGTCGTAGATTGCACCTCTCCGAAGCCTCGTGTAGACTGGGAATGCGTCTTCCGGCCGGCCGCACGCGACCTGGTGTTGACCGGAAACCCCTATCAAATTGAGGATGGTGGTTTCCTCAATGCACCCTGGGCTCTCATCCCGCTGATCCCTCTGGCCTTTCTCCCCGTAAATATTGGTTATGGTATCTTGACAGTAATTGGCTTATACTGTTTTGGGTATACAGCTTATCGGTTCGGCGCCAAGCCCATCACCCTAGCGATCTTTCTCCTTTCACCTCCAGTGTTGCACTGCCTTCTACAAGGCAATATCGACTGGCTGGTATTGCTGGGTTTTGTTCTGCCACCTCAGATTGGGTTGCTTCTGGTTGTGCTCAAACCTCAGATGGGCTCTGTCGTGGCACTGTTTTGGCTGGTCGAGGCATTCCGCAAAGAAGGTTGGCGTGAGGTCATACGGGTTTTTTGGCCTGTGACGCTGGCGTTGGGTGTCTCGTTTGTGCTGTATGGTCTATGGCCATTAAGCTTCAGTCGTGAGCTGACTCACTGGTGGAATGCCAGCTTATGGCCTGCGTCGATCCCCATTGGTATGGGACTGTTGGTTGCATCACTCAGAAAACGAGACATTGGCTACGCTATGGGAGCATCGCCGTGCCTTTCACCCTATGTATTACTGCATGCCTGGTCGGGATCTCTCATGGCAATTGTGCGTCTACCCTACGAAACACTGGCCGTCGTCGTAGCCCTGTGGGGTCTCGTCCTGATGCGTGGTCTATAAAAGGAGCAGGGAGTTGAGCGACCAAAAAGCCTCCTTCAACACGTGGTTTGTGCCTATCCTGATAGGATTGAGCATCATTGGCTTCGCGGCAGGTCTAAGCTTCCTTTTTCCCTGGTCCTCTATCTCTTATTGGGCAGTCGACTTCACTGTATTCTACTCGGCGGCGTCAGCAATAGCGCATGGCAAAGACCCTTATATACTGGCAAACCTAGTTCAATACGCCCCACCAGCCACCATCAATGCAGTGCTGTCCTACTCTTACCCTCCGCTGTTGGCCCTGTTGCTAACGCCATTGACCGCCCTGCCTCTAGAGACTGCCTCTCGCCTTTGGCTTACTCTGAACCTGCTGACACCAGGAGTGAGCACATGTATGGTTCTTTGGGCGACCAGTTGGAAGCCCAAACCAATCGTACTCGCTGCATTGATCTTGGGGGCGACACTTTCCTTGCCCTGCCTGTACACCTATGTTTCGGGCCAAGCCTCCTTGTGGTCATTGCTCTGGGCAAGCACGGGCTTAATTCTACTGAGCCGCAAGCATTATGCATCGACTGGTGCAAGTTGGGCATTATCCTGGGCAAAACCACATCCACTGCTTCTTATCCCCATCGTTCTTCTCGTCAGGAGTAAGCGAGCGCTAATTGTCTTCATCATGATTTCGCTCGTCAGTCTGGGCCTGGCTTTCCGGTGGTTGCCTTCCTGGCCACAAGCGGTAATCGATACATTCAAAGCCAATGCCGGCGGACGAGAAACTCTCTATCAAGCCACCGCCCTGGGAGTTTTATCGTACCTCGGCACAGCAGGTCTGATTGTACGGGCAGCGGCGGGGCTCGTAGCGATAGGACTGCTGACTATGTTGGCTCACCAGCAAGCTGACTGGAGAACGTTGGCAGTGGCACAGCTAAGCCTTGGCCTCCTTGTCGCGCCTTACATCGGGCGCAGCGATGTGGCTATTACCTTGCTTCCCATACTGCTTATCCTCAGCGATCGCCGCTCGTCCGCCAGACCAGTTGCGTTATTGGCCTTAACAGCCTGGGCCATGCCGTTCATGTGTGTACTCCTGCGAGTTACGCTGAATATCGATTGGCTGCTTTTACCTCTGGTATGGGGAGGGCTATCTCTGTGGATACAGGCTGCCGCGGCAGCCTGGTATGTTATAGTCACAATCCCTCATTTTGATATCACACCCACCAGCTTGTAGAATACGAACACTTATGACCGAGTGGATTGAGATTTCCCTGACAGCAGATGGCGAAGGCGCAGAGGCCGCCTCCGATGTACTGCGACGCTATACCGATCAAGGTATCGTCATCGAGCGCTCTGTGCCCGGTGGTGAGGCCTGGCCTAGCGAAATAACCCCAAACGGACCGTTGGTTATAAAAACGTACATTCCTGCTGACGAATATGCCCCCGCAGTACAGCGCCAAATTGAGGAAGCATTGTATTATGTCAGCCGCCTCTACCCCATACCAGCACCCAGCTTCCGGGCGCTCAGAGAAGAAGACTGGGCTGAGGCATGGAAGAAAGACTTTCATCCCATCCGGGTCGGCAAGCATCTAGTGATCAGACCAAGCTGGACCGATTTTGAAGTGGATGCTGAGGACATTGTAATCGAATTGGATCCTGGGATGGCTTTTGGCACAGGCACACATCCGACCACTCAGCTCTGTCTGCAAGCATGCGAATGGTTTGCCCATTCCTGCAATGCTATGGTCGACCTGGGAACCGGTTCCGGCATTCTGGCCATTGCGGCTGCCAAACTTGGTTGCTCCCAGATAGTAGCTTGTGATATCGACGAAGATGCTGTAGAGGCAGCTCGCCAGAACGCTGTGAGTAACGGCGTCGAGCATCAGGTAATAGTGCAGCGCGGCTCACTCGATGGGCTGATTACCAGTGACCAACATTTCGATCTCGGCATGGCAAACATCACAGCCAACATCATTCTTGATATGGCTCACCATGACATACAGCACATCCTCTACCCTAGCGGACATTTCATCTTCTCCGGGATTCTCCAAGAGCAGGCTGACGAAGTCATCTCCGCACTGGCTGCGGCGGAACTCACGCTCCTGGATCAACTGCAGATGGGTGAGTGGATCATGCTGGTTACTCAGAGGCAGGGCAAATGAGCCCCGCCTACAGCACCCCCGCACGCTCAAGCAACAGCCAGCGCCAGCCGGCTAGTCCCCGATCGCTGCGAGCGTTGCTGCGCGAACTGGATATCCAACCACCTGACCGGGTATCTTTCAAGCTTGTCAGCCGGTGGGCAGCCAAGCATGTCTGGCGAGTCAAGATAGGTGGAACCCCTTGGGCTTATGTCCGCTATCTGCTCGGTTCTGCCGAGCGTTACCCGGAACGATGGCGGCACATGCGCTTGGGAAAAGAACTATATGAAGCCAGGGTTGGGCCACGTATCCTGGGTATTACATCGGAGAGCGAGGCGCTCTCAGGACGGGCTGCCATTGTTGAAGCGGCCCTGTTGCCAATTCCACGGGTAGTGTTAGAGTCGCGAGCCGAGGAAGCTATTGCTCTGTTGGGCCGTCTGCACTCATGCGTGCCGCTCCTGGCTGCTCTCTCCGAAGACCTGACTGAAGCCGACCGCAATGGTTTTAGCCCACTAGCAAACCTGTTCGTCGAGACCCGCGAACGGTGGTTTGAAGCTGTGACGGGGCGCTGGCTGGAGATTGGATTACCCCAAATCACTGAAGTAACACAGATCATCAGCGTGTTGTTGAACCGACTGGAAGCCATAGAGCATTCTACCAGTCGCCTCGGAATCGAGATCGTCGTTCCGGCACACAACGATCCCAATGCCGGGAATTTCATGGTCAACCGTCAGGGGGCACTACGTATGATTGACTTCGAGGGATTGGCGCTCAGCAACCCCGTAGCCGATCTGGGCATTTTCTTGACCTGGTATGTGGACAAATACCGCCATCGCGCAGTTCTGGCTAACTATCCGCTAGCTGAGCCAGATGCTGCGCTGGCTAGAATGCGTGTTTGGGTTCCCTTGCGCTATATCGGTATTGCAGCTCATTGGGCTGCAAGATTGTCTCGTGCCCGAAACATTGAGGCCTGGCAATTTGCCACAGACTCAGTTGATGAGTGGCTGCGTGGTGCCTGTGAGTTGATCTTTAGTGGTGCAGTCCCTGGGAACCTGAATCGGACATTGACCCAGGTGCATGAGAGTTTGCTGGCTTATCCTGTGCTCTGGATGGATGATGAAACTTCAGATTGATTCCTCTTTGGCCTAACACAAAAAACTGGCACGCAGCCAGTTTTTATACTCTCTTGAAATCGACCCTGCTAATTTGTCAATCTTCTTCACCGGATTGACTAGGAGCACCACCCTTCTTGAAACGATAGGTTATGCGCCCCTTCTCTAGGTCGTAGGGCGTCAACTCCACCCGAACCCTATCGCCCAGCAGAATGCGAATATAATATTTCCGCATCTTACCAGAAAGATAGGCCAGGACTTGGTGACCATCCTCGAGCTCAACCCGGAACATTGTCCCAGGTAGCGCCTCGACAACAGTACCCTCAACCTCAATTTTGTCTTTGCTACCCATATCTACCTATTTGTTGGCGAGGAGTACGAGCGAGACAAAACCTCGCCCCTACAGTCGCAATGAACCTGCACGTCTATCAATCTCTATTATACTTGGCCATACGACGCCGAGCACGGCGAATCGCTTTCTTTTTCTGAATACGACGCAATTCACTTCTGCTAACATGCCAACGCTTACGGCGCACCGTGCTCAAGATACCACTCTTGGCAACAGTCTTGCGAAATCGTTTCAGTAACTGCTCCTGGCTCTCACCAGGTTGGAGAACTACGGTAGGCAAAATTAATTCACCCCCCTTCTCATACTGCTTAAGATAATAAGCTTGTCGTCAGGAGTGTTTCCACGCCTGCAAGTTTCCAATACTTAAGGAATGGCGATTAAATAACTTGCCCCTAAGAGCCTGCAATCCGGATTATGGATGAGCAAGTTCATAAATTCTCATTCCTAAACCATATCGGCCTCAACCACAGGCTCTTCGATGGGCGCTTCTTCAAGTGTTTCTTCTAACTCTTCCTCAGCCTCAGCCACGACGTCTATTCCCTCTTCTACTGGCTGATCCTCGCCTGTGACCGTATCGTCAGCCGCCTCCACCAGACCGGATATAGACTTGAGAGCCAAGCCCATACGTTGACGGTCGGGTTCAAAAGCTATGATCTCGGCTACCACATGATCACCAACAGCCGCTACATCATCAGGTTTCGCCGGAGGCGGATTACCCATCTGAGAAACATGAAGAAGCGCTTCTATCCCACTGGTCAACTCTACGAATGCGCCAAATGATACCACGCGGGAAACTTTCCCTTCAACTTCCTGCCCGATCCGGTATCTCTGTTCGGCATCTGCCCACGGGTTAGTTTCTAGTCGTTTCAGACTCAGGCCGATACGTTTACCTTCCTGATCTAGTTGGAGAACATAAGCCTCGATCGCCATCCCCACGCTCAAGATCTCGCCGGGATGACGCACACGCCGCCAGGCTAGCTCGGAAACGTGGATCAGTCCATCCGCGCCACCTAGATCGACAAACGCGCCGAAATCACGCAGGCTACTTACTGTCCCCTGAACAATATCGCCTTCCTTGAGTTTATCAAGCAGGCGCTCCTTAGCTTGATTACGTGCCTCGCGCTGAGCCTCACGCTGAGAAAAGACCAATCGCCGTCGTTGGGGATTGACCTCAATGATCTTCAAAGTCAAATCCTTCCCTATCAACTGAGAAAGATGATGGGCTCGCGCCTCATCATCCAGACCCCGCGGAAGGTTCAACACGTGCGAAGCAGGAACGAAGCCGCGCAAATCGCCAAACGGCACGATCAGGCCACCCTGGTTGATAGATGCAACCTGGCCGTTATACAGTTCACCGGCATCCATCTTGGCCTGGGCATCTTCCCAGTCTTCACTGGCACGCGCCTGAAAGATCGATACGACTAGATTGCCATCCTGATCCTCTGGTTTTATCACCATAACGGTGACCTTGTGGCCGACAACGTAGGGATGATCCGCGCCCAGCGACTCAAACTCGCTGCGAAGAACGACCCCATCACGCTTCAACCCCAGATCGACGATAATGCCCTGTTTGTCAATCGCCAGAATAACCCCGCTCAAGATATCCCCTCGGCGGGCTTCCTCTAACTCCTCGAATGATTGTTCAAGTAGGGTGCCAAAGTCGATTTGCGAATCATCAGTTGAAGAAGAAAATTGATGCATTACAGACTATTCCTCCGACCTATGCTCTCATTTTGACAACGGCATAGGTAGTTCCCACCCATAACCCCGAGTGGTTCGTGACGCTTCTTTTCTGTCGAAAACAACAGCCAGGAGAATTTCCTTCGACAGACCTCTCCTCTTTTTTGGCGGACAGCGCGTATTCTACATCGCCTATACGGGAGTTGTCAAAGTGTCCCGTATATAAAGTAGGTTCATGTCGCAAATGGCACCTGATGGCTTCCAGTATTTCTGGCCCTTGCCCTTCTGCTATAGGCTGCCGGCTTTCTATCCCCTACCGCCTGCCTGAGAGCAAAAAACCGGGGCACAGTACTGTGCCCCGGTCTGTGACCTTGCGGAAGATACAACAGGCCGTCTATATGTTGACCACCGGCAAGCCGGCCAGAGCCATCGCAATCTCTTCTTCTGGATATTCGTAGTCCTGCAGCTTATTAGCATGATAGTCCATATATGCCTGCATATCGAAGTGACCATGACCACTGAGATTGAACACGATTGCCCGGCTGACACCTTCCTCTTTGCAGCGCAGCGCCTCGCGGACAGCCACAGCAATTGCATGATTCGACTCAGGTGCCGGGACGATGCCCTCAGTGCGGGCAAACTGTACTCCGGATGCAAAGGTCTCAAGTTGGTGGACCGCTACCGCCTCGATCAGATCAAGGTCGAGCAGGTGGCTGACCAGCGGTCCCATGCCATGATAACGCAAGCCGCCGGCATGGATGCCTGCGGGAATGAAGCTGCTGCCCAGTGTATGCATCTTGACCAGCGGTGTCAGATGCGCCGTATCACCGAAGTCATAGGCAAACCTGCCCTTGGTCAGGCTCGGGCAGGCATACGGCTCGACGGCCACGATGCGTGCATTGCCCTCACCACGCAAGTTGCGTCCCACGTAAGGAAATGCCAAACCGGCGAAGTTCGATCCGCCCCCTGCGCAGCCAATAACCACATCGGGGGTGTCACCAGCCATCTCGAACTGCGCAAAGGTCTCCTGCCCGATCACGGTCTGGTGCAGCAGAACATGGTTCAACACACTGCCCAGGCTGTACTTGACCTCCGGATCCTTCGCGGCGATCTCAACTGCCTCAGAAATGGCGATTCCCAACGAGCCGGGCGAATCAGGATGCTTGGCCAGAATGGCTCGCCCAGACTCGGTTTCCGTGCTGGGGCTGGCCGTTACCTGCGCACCATAAACTTCCATCATGGCGCGACGATAAGGCTTCTGATTGTAGCTGACACGCACCATGAAGACCTTGCACTCCATCCCGAAAAAGGCACAGGCCATTGAGAGCGCCGAGCCCCACTGACCGGCCCCGGTCTCGGTCGTCAAACGAGTGATACCTTCTGCTTTGTTATAGTAAGCCTGGGCTATAGCTGTATTGGGCTTATGACTGCCGGCCGGGCTGACCCCCTCGTACTTGTAGTAGATGCGGGCGGGTGTATCGAGTGCCTTCTCCAACCCGCGGGCCCTGATAAGCGGGCTGGGCCGGTAGATGCGATAGACCTCTTGTACCGGCTCAGGTATCTCGATGTACTGCTCGGTGCTGACCTCCTGTCCGATCAGCGCCATCGGGAACAACGGCGCCAGATCGTCAGGAGTGACAGGCTGTTTTGTACCGGGGTGCAGCACAGGCTTCGGTGGCACCGGCAGGTCGGCAGCGATGTTGTACCAGGCCTGCGGCATCTTGCTTTCAGGCAGTAAATACTTGCGGGTTCGATCGTTGTTAGCCATGATGAAAACTCCTCCCAGAATGGAAATAAAGCTGTCAGCTATCAGTTGTCAGCTGTCAGCTTTTTGTTTTCGCCGACTGCTGAGTGCTGAACGCGGATAGCCAAGACGCACAAACTAGCGATACAGCTCAATTACCTCTTTGGTCAGCGGGCTGGTCAGCCCCATTGCTTCACGGGCCTGTGCTACTGTCTCCTGCGCGATAGGACGTGCCCGTGCGGCGCCTGCCCGTAGAATATCGACCACGTCATCCGGACGCTGTTCGAGGAAGCGGCGCCGCTCGCGGATCGGGTCGAGGAACTCATTGAGTGCTTTAGCCAATGCCTTCTTGACCTCAACATCACCTACCTTTCCCGCACGATAACGTTCCTTGAAATCATCGATCTGTGCCTTGTCCGGGTTGAAGATGTCGTGGTACATGAACACAGGGTTGCCCTCGACCGTGCCGGGATCGGTGGGATGGATACGCTTGGGATCGGTGTACATGGTCATCACTTTCTTGCGCACCGTTTCCGCGTCGTCAGAGAGCATGATGGCATTACCCAGCGATTTGCTCATCTTGGCCTGTCCGTCGGTGCCGACCAGCAAAGGCGCATCCTCCGGAATGAATGCCTTGGGTACCGGGAAGACCTCATCGAACCGCCTGTTGAAGCGCCGGGCGATCTCGCGCGTGACCTCCACGTGGCTGGCCTGGTCCTTACCAACCGGCACCAGATTACCTTTCACGATCAAGATGTCGGCCGCCTGCAGGACCGGGTAGTTCAATAATCCCGCCGATGGTTCTTCGATGTGCAGATTCTGCATGACATCCTTGAGGGTCGGCACGCGCTGAAGACGTGGCACTGTGGTAAGCATCGAAAAGAGCAGCGTCAGCTCCGCCGTCTCCGGCACGTCCGATTGCAGATAGTGCGTCACCTTGTCCGGCTCGACTCCCGCCGCATAATTATCGATCACCACATCCATGGCATGCTGGCGCGTGACTATCACATCTTCTTTCTCGGGATGAGTGGTCAGCGTATGGTAATCAGCCACCAGTAAGAACAGGTCATAATCATGCTGAAACTTAGCCCTGTTGACCAGCGTGCCGACATAGTGCCCCAGGTGCAGCTTACCTGTCGGTCGATCCCCTGTTAAGATACGTCCCTTCTGTTTGCTCATCGTCCATCCTTGTTGATTTCATATTTGAGATTTGATATTTGACATTTGTAACTGCGAAACCGCCTGATGATGATTGCCTGACGAGTGATGAGTGACAAGTACCTCATGTCTCACGCTTCAATACCCACCAGCCCAATGTCAAATAAAAAAGCGCCGTTCCCTATAAGGGACGAGCGCTTGATTCACCCGTGGTGCCACCCATGTTAAGCTGTGCCTCTACAAAAAGCCAGCCTCACTCTGTCGAACACAGCTGCCTGTGTCCTCTGCCTGATAACGGTGGCATCTCCGGCCGGGACTACTCAGATGTCCGTTCGCCCCGGCAACTCCCCGGCCCATTCTGCACCTGCGCTCATGCTGCCTTTCCACCATCCGGCCGCTCTCTGAATGCCGCTTCGATGCTTACTACTCCGGTTCAACGTTACGATTCTATTCTCTTGACTGCGCAAAATCATAGCAAGCTTTTAGGGAAGTTGTCAAGCAATTGATTGTTGATTGTCTGATTGACGATTGAACAATCAACTGCCGGACTCGCCTGCATCGACTTCGGTAAGTATATCCGGAATGTATTGCTTCAAATCCGCAGCAAGCTTCCCATCCGGCCAGCCCTGGAACTGACGAAGCGGAATAGCAAACATTTGGCTCTCAAAATGCTTCCTGGCGCTTTCGGTAAGGAATATGGGTTGCCCACCACCATACACTAACGGCGGCCGGTCCACATACAGCCTGTCATCGGGAAAGCTTCCAAGCCATTTCTTGCGTTCCAGCCGCAAAACCTCGTCCCAACCAATTGTCAACAGCTTGTATGGGTGCCAACACAATTCCATGCCGGTGGGCGTGATCTTCAGGTAGCTGCGGTGAGCGTTGCGAAAAGCGATCAACAGGTAAAAGACAATGAAGACGCGCCCACATCCAGAAACATCGGTATAACCGGCGGCTTCAAAATAGTAGTCCCTAAAGAGATGCAGCAAATATCCGAGCGGAAATTTCTTCCGATAGATGCGAATTGACTGTGATGATTCCATTCTTTTCGTTCCTCTTCTTCATTCAGCCGCAGTTCAGCACCCAACTACTGCACCACGTTTGGCTTCTACATGATAGGGGGGTGCTTCTCTTTGACGTCGATGGGTGAGTATCCGCTACCGTCCAAGCTCACACCGCCAGCTATAATGCCCACTGACACTTACGCCACCCGACACTGTTATACCCATCTTTCCCGGAACTGCCACCACTCTGCACATTGGGCAGAAAACACAGCTGTATCAAGAACACCCCGCAACAAGAACGGATGTATTGACAGATACCTCTGTTCCGTCTATAATTTCCCCGGTCGCGGCCGCTGGGGAGCTTCTTACCACCTCACCTCACCCCTCTCTCCCAATCACACAGCCTATCAACCAACCTTGCACCCTCTGGCCAGGGTGGATGGACACAGTGGCAGACCGACCTTACATCCATCGACCGGGTGCAGAGATATAGTAAGTGCGATGTGCTGTGGGTCAACAAGTAGCAGGCGTTGGTCAACAGGTAGCAAGTTCTGGTCAACGGGTAGCAGACATTGGTCAACAGGTAGCAAACATTGGTAGCTCTCCAGGACTTTGCGGGGTAACCTCCATATCTGGGGACAAGGTATAATCGACCAAAATTCCAGGGGGGTACTGCCATGCTAGAC
>JAFGMS010000358.1 GCA_016927375.1 Anaerolineae bacterium | reverse complement strand
TTGGATTGTTGCCCTGCAAAGTCACAAATCGTACCCTACAATTAAGCCATCGCTCAAAATGAAAGTTTATGACCGTGCTGAGTATAACTTGCTGTTCTGGAAATTGTCTATAAGTTCCCTTTCTCACAAAACGAAAGGGCACAGCCACATCTACTATCAAAACTTGTTTCCGCTACTCCTACAAGGATATAGCAACTCGACACAGAACCGAGTGTTTGCCATTCTGCCTCAACGACAAAAAGTGGGGTTGGTGGACATGTTGGGTGGCGGTCGGCCGGCAGAGCAGGAGAAGAATAATTGAGAAATCGACTTGCTTGCGCTGCCACCCAACCTACGGAATTCTGCCTTAGCATACCTCACTTGGCAAACTTGGATGACCTTTTCCCACTTTTCCGCGTTGAGCCGCCATTCTTAGCTGTACGCCGAAGATCACCACTGCTTGATCTTCTCGCGGACATAAGCCAATGCATCATCTAGCGATGAAAACACAGGAATATCCAGGCGACCATATTGGAACTGCTTGGCGCCTTTGGATATCAAATCCACAAAAAACCCTGAGCCAACAAGGGCAGTGCTAATACGGGGATCGGAGGGTGATCCTAGTGCCTTCTCACGTTGAGCAGCCATCCCTGACACAAGCGTGCTGAAATCGATCTTTGCCTGACTCAAATCGTCAATGACATAAGCATTTTCATTCGAGCCAATGAGCGCATCGATTTTGGTGAATTTGTCGGGGGTTTCCTTCTGTAAGTCCACGGGCTCGATCCAGGTAACCACAACGATAGGCTCATCAGGCAATCGTTCAATCTTCGTAGTCATAGCACAAGCCTTTCTTTGCAAAGAATAAGACCAAAAACACTGACCAGAACATCCTTACTATCGCGTTTGTCCATGTACGCCATCAGTTACTATTTATCATTATAAGAAACTTACTATATAGGTCGAGTTACAATTGTGAATCAATCAAGCCTCAAGCATGTAGCATAATGTCGCTGCAAGGCAGAACGAAGTCTTGTGAGTGTTGGGATCACAAAACTTCGTTCTGCTATGCCTGTAAGAATGTCGGCCTGAAGCCTATCTGAAGAGCTATCTGGTTGGGCAGCATCCTCACATGCTCCGGCATCCTCACATGCTCCGGCATAACAATCTCTCAGGCAGTTTGTTGCTACGTTCAGGTCTGGGCTGCACGCTGCATTTGACGGCCTACTGTACCGGTATAGTCATGTTCAATCTTGATAAAGTCACTATCTCTTACCATAGTGATGTTGTAAATAAACAAGCGATGCTGTGACAGGATAGGCACTTCCTCGACATAGCGTTCAACTAATGGATCGAGGTGAGTTGGAACTTGGTCTTCCAAAGCATGGGTGCAAAAGCAAAGCCGCTGAACATCTGGGGAATCCCATGTAAAGGTATAGTAGATCGGGACACCCTTGGTACAATGCTCCAACAGTTCCTGTGAGGGCACCTTGAAGCCTATATCCTCAATCATGCTGCTGACAGTATCCACCGTCAGCGGCTTTGCCAGATCAGTCGCGAAGAAATAGATATTTGTGGACTTGTTCCGATAATCCACGCCAAAAAGGCGAATATCCTTAAGATCATACCTAGCGAAGTAATCTGTATAGGCCTTCAAGCCGTCCGGCAAACAGGGTATTTTGTAGACTTCCTCGATAGGTTGGGCGCCGTCAAAAAAGGACCAGATCTTTTCAAAACCATATTCCACGCCAAAGTCAACGCCGTATCCGCCGTACCCGCTCATCGGGAAGCGTGCCTGGAGTTCTGGTAGCAGTTCCATCACAGGATGTCCATTCTTCTTGATAAGACCGGCATCTACTGCTACGCGGAATGGATCGTGCAGCACTTCGTGCTCAAAGTACCGCACATTCACCCCACGCCTGTCTTTCGGTTTGGTGGATGTCCTCATAGAAATCGCTGATCCGGTGAAGAAATCCTGATATACGTCCAGCACGTTGTGAATCGCATCCTCATTGATCTGAGGCAGTTCTGCAATTTCCGCGGTCTTCACAATATCATCGTACAGTCGTTGGAGGTCCGTGTTGTGAGTAAAAACCGCACCTTCTCTCATTTGGTTATTCTCCTTTCAACATGAATGTATAGACTATCCAGAGAGCGATGGACAGTCATAGAACAAAAAGAATAGAACTGCGCTTCAGCAGGCAATGAAGAAGAGATGATGGGCCAAAGAGACAGTTCTTCTTTATCGATTATAGGTGCAATTCTGCTGTAACCGCGGTTACAGTCGCGTAACAGAAGTCTCAAGCTGGGCCCCAGATGAGGGGGCAAGCCGGCCTTTGCCGTTTATATGCAGATAGGTCGTTGCTGATGGCCGGCACGAAGGCGATCGCAAAGAAGGAATGACAAGCCCGCCGAACTAAGCTAAACTGGGCCTGTGCTAATCGATTTGTTGAACGACCTATCTTGTACCACAGGGAGGAAGTGTGACATGCGCAATCGTATTGCATTGAGTGTGATAATGTTGGTGCTGGTACTGGCCTGCGCTCCGGGAGCAGTCTCCCCCCCAGCAACACCTACGTTGTTCTTGCTGCCTACCCTCGCCGCCCCCACACCAACCTGGACACCGGAGCCTACCACAATGCAGGAAATCGAAGAAACACAGGTCCCAAACCTGACAGAGTCGCCTCCTGTGTCAGCAATCATCCTTTCTCCGCTAGAGAACATGCAAACCAACTCCAAGCAGGTGCTTAGCCTGGCCTGGTTGGCCGATAACTCGAGGTTTGCCGTCGGAACAAGCAGAGCCGAAGAACACAACCTCCTGGTAGGCAATCCTATGACGGGGGAGTGGCCCCTCCAAATTACAACCAGTGCCGACCGGATCAGCAGTGTGGCCTGGTCGCCGGACGGCTCTACTCTGGCGGCTGCCGGCAGCGTGGCCTCCGGCTCCAATCTGGTATATGCCGAAAGCGGTGGGAACCACACGTTTAACCTGTTGGACGTAGAGACAGGCGACTTCACTATGGCTGTGGAGGGTTCGTCAGTGACCAGCATAGCCTGGTCGCCGGACGGGAAAATGATTGCCCTGGGTACAGAGGACGGCGATATCGTGCTGCTGGAGTCTGAGGAGACTGAAGGGGACGATGAACCCCTACCTCCCCTGGACGGGGGCAACAGGCCTGTCGACAGCGTTGCCTGGTCACCTGATGGGACGAAGCTGGCCATGGTAATCAGTAAGGATGTTCTTCTGTGGAGCTGGGATGGGGCATCTTTCAAGCGGCTGCTTGTCATCCAGGATGCCGGCGACAGCGTCACATGGTCACCTGATGGAGGTATGTTAGCCACGACAGGGAACCGATGTGGCATATGGCATACAGAGACAGGCGAGCTCCTGCTCCGGTTGAATGGTATCACCAGCCTGAGCTGGTCGCCGGACAGCTCCATGATCGTCACCGATGCAGGCAGGAATATCGCTGTTCTGGATGCACGAACGGGCAGCGTTCTAGTCACCACCCAAGGGCATAACCGATCCGTCAGCGCCGTCGCATGGTCGCCCGATGGGATGATGATCGTCTCTGGAGATGAAGAGGGTGTAGTAATGGTTTGGGGCATCAGAAAAGAATAGCCCTTATCAGGCCCGGCTATCACCAGAATCACACATAATTCCACATAGATAAATGAACCAACTATTGAGCAGGATGCGAATCCATGATCCGACGTCTACGCCAGACTTTGCCCGATATTCTAATCAGCTTTTTCTTGCTCATCGTCCCGATGGTCTTCTTCTTCCAGCAGACCATCGGCGGGCGGACGCTTCTGCCCACCGAGAACCTATTCCAGTATGAGCCGTACCGCTCACTGGCCGCTGAATACGGCGTCGGCCAGCCGCACAACACGCTGTATTCCGACCTGGTGCTGGAGAACGTCGAGTGGCGGCGGTTCGTGAGCGAGCAGGTCGCCGGCGGGCAAATCTCCTTATGGCAGCCGAACATCCTGGCCGGGTCGCCCTTCATCGCTGCCGGCCAAGGGCTGACGCTCTATCCCTTCAGCCTGCTCTTCCTGATCCTGCCGCTGGCCTCGGCTTACGGCTGGTTCACCGTCTTGCAGCTGTGGATCGCGGCCATCAGCATGTACATCTTCGCTCGCGTGCTGGGTATTCGACGAGCCGGAGCGCTGATTGCTGCGCTGACCTACCAGTTGAGCGGCTACTTTATGGGCAGCGTGGTCTTCCCGATGATCCTGGCCGGGGCGGCCTGGCTGCCGCTGCTGCTGGCGATGATCGAGCTG
>JAFGMS010000357.1 GCA_016927375.1 Anaerolineae bacterium | reverse complement strand
CAGACAGGCCGTACAGATCTGTCAGAGCGGCGCGCATTGAGGCGATGGATTGGGGGTCGAGGGTCTCACCCCTCGCCATCATCATGGCGATCTGCGCTTCTACCGGGTCCGTGGGAGAGAGCCGGGGAATGATAAAGGTGACCGTGATCCCAATAAAAATGATCGTTAAGAACTGAAGGATGCGCGGAATCAGATAATGGAGTATGAACTTTCGCATCGAGACTGCCTCCAAACATGAGAAAGCCCCTCCACAGTGGTCACCGGTTTAGACAATCGCTGTGGAGGGGAACGGTGTTGCTATTGCTTTGTTACCTCGAGTGTCGCCTTCAATTCTTTGGCACCAGCCAATTATACACGAGATCTTTCTGGAGGGCTAGGCCTTCTTCGGCTTGATCTTGACGTACATGTACTTGGTGTTACCCCAGTTCGGCACTGGATCCGTGTAGGGATCATCCACTGACGGATACCCGGTGAAGTAGGTGGTGTCCATGGTCGTGAAGACGTTGTAGGCCATGATGGGGGTAATCGGCATCTCCTGCGCGGCGAGCTTGCAGTACTGCAGTCCCAGCTCGACGCCCTTGGGATCATCGAAGGAGATCTTTTGGATGCTTTCGATGATCTGGTCGAGTTCGGGGTTCTTCCAGCGCATGCTGTTGGTGCCGGCAGCGGGATTGCCACTCGGCACGTAGAACTTTGAGTGCCAGGACTGGAGGAAGAAGAACAGGTCGGGGTCGCCGCCCCAGGTCTCGATCGTCCAGGCAAAGCTGGCGCTGTATTCGCCGCTGCTCATGATGGGCCAGAGATTGGCTTGCGCGTCGAGGGTGGCGTCGATGCCGAAAGCCTTCCAGCTCTCGACGACCGCGGCGGCAGCCCGGTTCATGGTCGGGTTGCTTTCACCCAAGCCCATCAGCGGCACCTTGAAGGCGGAGCCGTCGGGCAAGACCCATTTGCCGCCATCCTTCTTCATGCCGGCGTCGAGCATCAACTGCTCGGCAGCCTTGAGATCGTATTTCCACCAACCGGCTCCAATGTATTTCTTTATGGTGTCGGCATCGGTTGGCACCAGATCGCCCAGGCTCTGGCGGGCTAAATCGGCAATCCGTTGGGCGGCGGTCGGATCGTAGGGCTTGTAGTCCTGGCCGCCAACCTTGATGGTAAAGTCATTCAGCCAGGCTTCCAGCGGCTGGTGGTAGTACTTGGGGTACATGCCGGTCGGCGGGACGTGGATGGCGGAGATGGTGGCGGCGCCTTTGTAGGAGGCCAGGGCCACCTGGGCGATATCAAGCGCCAGGGTCAGCGCCCAGCGGACTTGTTTGTTGTCCAGGCCGGGTTTTTCGTTGTTGTAGATGATGGCCGGCAGGGTGGGATCCGGATGCGCCCAGGGGAAGGACTTGAACCAACCGACCGAGGTCGGGCTGGTCTTGGCCAGCGTGATGCGGCCTTCGGGGGTGCAGTCGTGGATCACATCCAACTGGTGCGCCGTTTGGGCGATAACACGCTTATCGCTTGGGCCTGGATCAATGTACATGGCGTACTTGACAGCGCAGTCGCCAAGGAGGGCGACCGAGGTCTTCTTCCAATCATCGCGGAGCTGCCACAGGTACCATTTGCCGTTGGGATCAAAGTCCTTGAGCGTGTAGGCGCCCAGGCTGACCGGCGGATTGAACTTGAACGCCACCGGGTCTTGCTCCTTTTCAAAAATGTGCTTGGGCATCATGTAGGTGGCGCCCCAGCGCACGGTGAAGGCCGCGTGGAAGCGCGAGTTGGGGGCCTTCAGGTAGAAGATCACCGTGTACTTGTCGGGCTGTTCTAGCCTGTCGATATTGCCATTGAACAGGCCGTTGTTGGACAGCCCTTTGGTCTTCATAGCGAGGTCGACTGTGTAGTACAAGTCATCCGCCGTGAACTCGACACCATCGCTCCAATAGAGACCCTGGCGGAGTTTGACGGTCATCTGGGTAAAGTCGGCGTTGTAGATTGGCTTCTCGGCTGCCAGGGCATTATCCCATACGCCCTTGACGCCCGCATCCGGGTCAATGTACCACAGCGCATCCAGAGCCAGTTGCTGAAGGCCACAGACCCAACTGCCGCTGTAGCCACTCCGCCAGCGGTTAAAGTCATCTGCCGGTTGCACAGTCCCTGATGGGTTCTCCAGAATGAGGCATTGATCCCTGGGCACACCTGGCGCAATTTCCGCTACCGCAGGCGCAGCGGTTGGCTGCACGGCCAGCGGTTGGGTAGCTGCTGCACCTGGTTCTGGTGGTGCTTGCGTTGGGGTTTGGGGGCTAGTGCAGGCTGCTACGACGCCCGTCGCAGCAAAGGCTGCACTGAGCTCCAAAAACTCGCGTCTTGTCAGATTAACTGTCTTTTTCATCTTTTCCTCCTGGTGAACAGAATTGGGTACGAACAATAGGATTGCGACGGTCCCGAAAAACAGGGCGATTTTTCGGGATTTCTTAGGAGATGCCTTCCTTAGGCCAGGGTCAGGTATCCCAAGGCTGAACAGATATGTTTGTGCTGATACACCTCCTTCCTGGTGAAAGGATCGGTTGGACACAGGGTATCTTGGATTTTGTCGTTGTAGAGAGGAGAAAGACCAGATATTTGTTCTCATTATATCATAAACAAATTGCGATTGTCAATAGACAATTCGAGAGCAAGTTCCAATATTACGCGAACAATTGTGGAGAATGTCTGCGAACACTGGGATAACATCGTCCATCGCGGCATAATTATGCCCCTCAAAAGGGCTTTGCAAACCATTGTGGCAAAAACTATGTCATATGACCGCATTGACTATTGCCTTTTTTAGAACAAAGTATTAAAATAATCCTAATAGTGTTCGATCTGTTTTGATGCCTATCACCCATCCTGGGTATCTGTGTCGCCAAAATGGGATAAACGCTATCCCTTATGATTCTGTTTCGGCGGGAGCATAAAACATTGATTACACAAACAAAGCCTGGTCGAAAAAAAACACCCAACATGCGTGACGTTGCCGCAGCAGTTGGTGTTTCTCTTTCAACCGTGTCGTTAGTCATCAATGGAAAACCTGGAGTCAGCCCGGATCGTCGTGAGCGCATTCTGAAAGCGATCAAAGAGCTTGGGTATCGAGTCGGCAACCAACAGAATATCGCAACAGAGACAAAAGTTTTCGGCATATTGATGGAATCCTTATCCGAAGCTTCCCGGAGCGAAGGATTCTATACACGGATCGTCTCTGGCATTGAGGAAACAGCTTACGACTTGGGTTACCAGGTGATCCTACATGTCTATCGTCCGGATGTTGATCCCATCAACAGCATTCGCGAGCTGATGGGGCGGGACATCAATGGGCTAATCATCGCAAATGACGGTGATGTTACCCCTCAGGTTATCCAGCAAATATCGAAGGCTGGGCTTCCTATGGTTCTGGTCGAGAACTATCAGGTTATCCCCATCCACTCGGTGACAGCCGATAACTTTGCTGCCGGGCGGATCATGACAGAGTACTTGATTGATCTGGGGCATCGGCGCATCGGCGGGATTGGTGGGCCGGCCAAGTACAGCAGCCTGAGTGACCGCATGCGGGGGCATCAAATTGCATTGGCCGAACGTGGGATTGCCATCGATCCTTCCCTTCAGCCACCACCCGTCTCAGGCCATCCGCGCAAGGGGTATGTACAAATGCAGCACCTATTGGCGCTCCAAGAGCCGCCAACCGCTGTCTTTGCGGTAAGTGACCGGGCCGCGTTTGGTGCAATGGAAGCGGCCAAAGATGCGGGGTTGCACATCCCAGACGACATGTCTATAGTTGGGATCGATGACGTGCGGGATAGCGCTTACAGTACTCCGCCTCTGACAACCTTTACTGTCCCGAAATATGACCTGGGCAGAATGGCTGTCTTTCTCCTGCATGACCTCATCCAGGAGAAACCAGTTCCCCCTTCTAGAATCGTACTTCTCGGACAGTTGGTGGAACGCCAATCTGCTGGCGCACCCCGAAACAGGCTTTAAACGCAATAGAGCAAAGCTTGCTTTTCCGCTTATCGGCCGGATTTCTATCCGCTAATGGAATTCGAAGCGAATTCCGCGCTAATTTTCACGAATTTTATAGCAATTGGTGTGGGTTCTAAGATTTGCGGATAATGAAACAGAAGTTTACCGATCGTCCACGTTGACCAGCAACACAGTATGTTGCGTGCGAATATTGCCCCAACCGGGCAGCCCGGCCGTGGTTGTGATGGCGACGATCACAGCCTTGTCAGCCGTCAGGGAAGCGATCAGGTCATCTGCCGAAGCGTGTTGCAATACCCGCACCTGGACATTCCATTGCGCCACTCGCTCTAGGCGTGAAAAGGGCGTGCCGATTCCAGGTCTCGTGCCTAGCACCTGGGCTGCCTGGGCCTGGGTTACAGCGAGGTCCAACTGAGCCAACGCCATCTGCACGCAAGCCGGCAGACAGTAGCCCAAGGTTGTCTGTTGGACGTGAACAAGCGATTTAAGCGGGCGTTGTGTTATGCTGAAAGGTGTCGCCTTTTCGTGCACTATTTGAGATGTGTGGTAGAGTAAGGATGACGGCCGGAGTAAGCGT
>JAFGMS010000356.1 GCA_016927375.1 Anaerolineae bacterium | reverse complement strand
ATCCGGCAAGTACGGGTGACAAGTGATGCTTTGCATCACCCATATCCGTCACCAGCACTGAGTGTAATGTGACATTGTCAAGAAACTCAGTTTTTTTCCCGAATGGAGAGGTGGCTTGCAAATTGCTTCTTTATCGGATAGATCCAGCAAGCCCCGTCTTGTGAATCGAGGTAAAGTATGGCCGAGCTAAGTAAAGAAATCGTGACCATGAAAGGCATCTACAAATCCTTTGTGGGTGTGCAAGCACTTGAGGACGTCGATTTCACGCTTAATTGTGGTGAAATACACGCCCTGGTTGGAGAGAATGGGGCAGGCAAATCCACCCTGATCAAGGTGTTGACCGGTGTTGAGCAGCCAGATGCCGGCACGGTTATGATCAACCAACAAAAGATGACCATCCGATCGCCGCAACATGCCCAGGAACTCGGTATCAGCACGGTCTACCAGGAAACCAACCTTTGCCCTCACCTGAGCGTGGCAGAAAACATCCTGATTGGCCGGGAACCGATGAAATGGGGCTTCATCGATAGGAAGGCTATGAATGAGGTTGCCAGGCAAATCCTGCATGGGTTGGGGGTCAACCTGGATGTAACTCAAACACTGGGGGTGTGCTCGGTGGCGATCCAACAAATGGCAGCCATTGCACGCGCGCTCGAGATTTCATCTGCCAAAGTGCTCGTACTGGATGAACCCACCTCCAGCCTGGACATGAATGAAGCTGAGCAGCTCTTTCAGGTAATGCACAAGCTAAGAAAGGACGGGGTAGGTATCATTTTCATCACCCACTTCCTGGATCAGGTGTATGAGGTCGCAGAGCGGATCACCGTTCTCCGAAACGGGAAGTTGGTGGGAACCTATGAGACAGACACCCTGCCACGCATGGAGCTGATCACGAAAATGATCGGTCGAAGTCTGGCCGACTACGACAATATGATCAAAACTAAAAGCGAAATCGGGCAGCATATTGAAGGAAATGCGCTACTTGAGGCAAGAGATCTTGGTCTCACCGGATCCGTGGAACCGTTTGACCTGGACTTATATGCGGGAGAAGTAGTTGGTTTGGCCGGTCTTCTTGGATCGGGACGCACTGAGATCGCACAGCTTTTATTCGGCATCGACAAACCTGATAGCGGCTCAATGACTATAAACGACGAAGCCGTCAAGGACTACTCTCCGCTCAGTTCCATCGTACGAGGTGTAGCCCTCTGCCCCGAGGATCGGAAAGCAGCAGGAATCGTAGGCGATCTGACTGTGAGGGAAAATATAATCCTGGCTATGCAAGCCAACCTGGGCTGGTTCAAATACCTGAGTCCGCAAAAGCAATATGAAATTGCGGATAGATATATTGATCTACTCAATATCGCCACACCCTCAGCCGATCAGCCGGTCAAAAATCTGAGTGGTGGCAATCAACAAAAGGTGATCCTGGCTCGATGGCTTGCCACCAACCCTCAGCTCCTAATTCTGGATGAGCCCACCCGAGGCATCGACGTGGGAACAAAAGCAGAAATCCAGAAATTGGTGCTTTCGTTGGCTGAGGAGGGTAAATCCTGTGTCTTCATCTCTTCAGAGTTGGATGAGGTTCTGCGCTGCAGTCATCGCATCATGGTTCTAAGAGAGCAAGAGAAAGTAGGCGAGTTCTCCGGTGATGTTGACGAACATACAATCCTGCACGCCATTGGAGGAAGTGAATGATAGCGCAGATGTGAGAACTCCTCCTGGCTCTAAAATCTGAGCATCCAGCACAACCCTGGTATACCTTTTCTCAACAGCATCAAGCACCCAGCAACCTGCCGGGTGCTTGTCTATATTCTTGACAAGCGGCAACGTATATACGGCTTTTTCAAAAACCATGATGAGCGACAGCGGGGCCGGCTGGGTAGCCTTGACGCCTTACAGCGCAAGCGAAGGTGGGACGGGCAGGGAGCCCGCAAAAAGCTTTCTTGAAGAAACCATAGCAATATACATTGGATTGAGAACAAACCAACCTCGAAGTTTGTTCGTGGTAGGCTGGTAGATCTGCGGCTTACTGATGATGCTCCACGGATTACAATTGCATATCATTTTCGTGAAATTTAACCCAAAAATCTCATTTCTGGGCCTCCCAGGCCAGTAATGGAACACTTTATCTCTTATAATGAGGACAAATTGAGAATATATTGTTTGCAACATGAATGTTGATCGTGAGGCATTGGTAAGATGGCAAGCAGTTCACTACCCTATAAGCCCAAAAGCGGGCCTTATCTTCTAGTATCTCTCTGTATGATGGTGTCATTGATTTTTATTCCCATTGATATAGCCCATGCTGCCAGCGGCTCGATTCAGAGCTTGACTGCCACAAGCGCCCCCAATTCTGGCGACACCTTCACGGTAACAGCCGTCTTAGAGGTCGATGGTAAAATCAATAACTCCAATCTCTATTACCAAATCATCGCCCCCGATGGGCAGACTGTAGTGCATACCCACACGTCAGCTCTACCATCCTTGGAAGATGAGACATATACCGACAGCTGGAGTGCTGATAATACCGGATTTCCATCTACAGGAAATTACACAGTTGTTTTGTGCTGGAGCAGAGGCAGTGCACAGAATTGCAGAATTGCTGCTGCAACAACGACATTCTACTCTGCACCTACCCTGGGGGTCTGGCTCAGCTTAACTGCACTCGTCTTCGCCAGCACATTCATCTGGCATAGACGGGCTGACTTTACGCCACCAGGGAGGGTTCGATGAACTGGCCCTTTCTCTCCGCTAGCGTCGTGCTGTACGTCCTAGGGTTGTTGTGGTTGACCCGGACACGCCGCTACCTAGCTACATACGTGTGGGGTGCCTTTGGCCTGACCTTCCTTGGCGTAAATATGGTGACATTGATGGGCTGGGGCAAAGCACTCCAGGATATGGAAGCTCACCATCTGGCTGCGCTATTTGCCTTGATAGGACGCCCGATGCAGGTGTTTGAGGGCAACATCGTCTTGATCCCTGAGGCAACCGGCTGGACCGGCATCGGCATCGGCATTGAATGCTCAACCCTCATCGAGAGTTTTGCACTTGCAGGCCTGGTGATGTTCTACCCACGCCTGACGCTGCGGGAACGCGCGGGCCGGACGGCATTTGGCTTGTTGGCAACCTATGTTCTGAACATGCTGAGGCTGATTGTCATTGTCATGATGGTAATGATCTGGGGCAAGCCGGTGGTAATGCTGGCGCACGCCTTCGTTGGACGGCTGATATTCTTTCTGGGCGTGATATGGCTGTTTTGGAGGCTCCTCACACTGCCAACATTACACATGATCAGGCGTGACATCGAAGTCACAGGACGCGCCGCGACATAAGGAATTGTATGAAAGATGACAGGACAAAACTGGGCCTATTTCATCATTTTTTGGGGCGTATGGCTGCTCATTCCCATCGTCATCGATATTATCGATTCGCTCTGGCAAATGGGAATAGTCGTTCGGGCGATGCGCCGCCAGAAACCTTATCCTCCCTTGCCGGGCACAGGCTTACCAAAAGTCTCGATTGTCATTCCAGCCCATAATGAACAGGTCAACATCGATCGTTGCATCACCAGTTTGAAGGCACAGACCTACCCTCACGCGCTGATGGAGATCATCATTGTCAACGATGGCTCGACTGACCGCACGAGCGACGTCGTCATCGGCCATATGACCGGTATGGGGCACTGGAACGGTCACATCCGCCTGCACAAACAGATCATCCCGGCCCGCGACTTCGGCGGGATCATCAACTTGCTGCGTGGACGACAGGGCGGCAAACCATCTGCCGTTAATGCGGGCGTGGCCCAGGCAAAAGGCGACATCATCATGACTCTGGACAGTGACATGGTCTTAGAGAGTGATGCCGTTGAACAAGCCGTCAAAGCCTTCCTGGCCACACCTGAGATGATGGCAGCAACTGCACATCTTATTGTGGACCGAAATTTGTTGGTGGAGGCCGATGAGCATGCCAGGATTTCTCTGGATGAGTATGGGCTTCCCCTTAGGAAACAGTTGGATCCGCTCGAAAGAACTTTAGTAGCCTGCCAGTTTCTGGAGTATGTAACTGCTTTTCACGTTGGCAGGCAGGCCGAGAGCGCTACAGAGACGATCTTCACGCTTTCCGGTGCCTGTGCAATCTTCAGAGCCGAGGCGCTCACGAACATCGGAGGATACCGGGGACGTACTGTCTCGGAGGATACCGATGCTACACTGGCGCTGCATCGACAGGGATGGCGAATTGGCTATCTCCCCCAGGTCCATGTCCGCCTCGGACCGGTAACAGGCTGGAAACACCTCCATTCTCAACGTATTCGATGGCAGCGAGGAGAGCTGGAGGTTGCGGCGGTTAACAGCGATCGATTGAAGGGTAACCTGCTGAAGCAAGGCCGATTTTGGGGATGGTCACTCCGTCTCCGGCTGCAAAAAGACCACTCGCTGGCCATCCCCCGCCTGATCTGGACGTTCCTCATCTTTATGTTGGTATTCTTCGGCTACCCACTGAGCGTCATCATCCAGGCAATGGCAGTGATGTACCTGCTGTATGTTGTAACAGAAATGGTGCAGGCATTCGTCGCCTATGCTGTCAGCCGCCGCACAGAGAGAGAGCTAATCCGGATCCACCTTCCATACACAATCCTGATGCCTTTCTATCGTATGGCTACCTTTTGGTTCCGTATGAGCGGCGTGATGCTGGCTCTCAGTGAGACAGCTACCTGGAACGTGCATGGCAGGGGGCAAGAACAATCCTGGCCCTCACGCACGTTTGAGACGCTGCGCTCCTGGGCTCATCGCTTTACAGCATTTTGGGCAGGTTGACCATGCAACGGATTTGCAGTCTATTCATGAACAATCGAAATTTGTTGCTGGCAGCTTTGCTTGGTTTCATTGTGACACTCCCTCACTGGCTTCCGGGCTACCCTGCTTCAGGTGACAGAACAGACACCTGGGGACATATTGCACGTGCTACCATCATGGCAGACGCCATGCACAGCGAAGGTTTTCTCCGCGGCTTTCTCAATACCCATTGGGTGCCGGACTGGTATATGGGCGACCTTGCCCGTGTTTATTACCCGCCGCTGGCAGTAGATATCCTAGGCCCTCTGATCTATCTTACCGGCGATCCGTTTGTCGGGTACAAGGTTTTCATCAGCCTGGCCAGCACGATATTGGGAGCCCTGGTTTATCTGTTTTCGGCCAGGTTGTGGAGAAACAAAAGCATTGGACTGCTCTCCAGCATTCTTGCCGTCACTGCACCACATACCTTGAATATTCTGTACATTCAAGGAAACATGCCCCGCGTACTAGCGCTGCTTCCCCTCCCTGTGCTTGCCTGGAGTATCGAAGGCTTGCTCACCGGCAAAAAACTCCGCCATCCCTTCATACTGGCCAGTTTGGCCTGGGCCTTTGCCGCACTGAGTCACTCCCAACAGGCCATCGTTTACATGATATGCTTTGCGCTCTATGTGGTATTGCGTCTTCTGACCGATATGTTGGTCGGACTGCGTCGTTCTATCTTGCCCTTTGTAACGATGGCCTTCGGACTTGGCATCAGCGCACCTTACTGGATGCCGGCCTACCTGGGGGGTGAGATCAATGGGGTGCCTTACCTGCCCGGTGATACCATTATCCGCATTTTTACAACACGCTGGAGCAACTTTCTTCCTGCTTTCTGGCAAGATCCTGGTGAGATCGTGATACCCATCGGGATGCTTTGCCTGGCGACCATAGCCGTTCTGGCACGGCCCAAACCGATTCGCAAAGCGTGGTATGGCGTGAGCATTGTTGCCATACTGCTCTCTCTGGGACTTAATGGCCCTTTATACCCGCTACTGCCCTTCAATACCATGTTCATGCCTGACCGCTTCCTGGACATCTCGGTCATTATCTTGCCCATGATAGCCGCAGGCCTGCTGCCCCTGGGCAGCAAAGGGCGACTGCCGCGCGCAGCCATCATCGCTGGTCTTGTTGCCTTAGATAGTGTCCCGGTCTTCCATCTCATCCTTCCCCATCCCTGGCCTGCCGATTCGGCCTTCCTGGCCGAGAGGCTTGCCACAGAGCCTGATGACGGGCGGCTGCTGCACCTCCTCCACCCTGAGCCTTTCGCCAGCGACATCTACATGGGACAGATAGTTGCAGGCAAAGACCTGGTCATGGGTTGGAACCTGCCCAATACACCAACCCATTTTGCCGTGCGCCGCGCCATCTATGCGGCAGAATACTACCCGGCCTATTTCCAGCGTCTGCTGAGTTTGTGGAATGTCCGCTACATTATGCTGAGACCGCCATCAGATGAGCCGACCTATGCTCAAGACGCCTTGCGCACTGCCGGATTCAGCCGGCTAAACCAACATGCAGGCACCCAACTTTGGATCAACCCAATGCTTGGCGCTCCCTTAAAAGCTTTGGTAGGAAACCAGATGTTGGTGATAGGTGACAACCTCACCAGTTGGTTAGCCGCCTTTCCATGGGCTGGAGAGGGGTATTCTCCTGATCTGGGTGATTATGACCGCGCTTATTTGAACCGCTTCCGTGTCATTGGCTTAGCCCGCTTTCAGGGGGATAGTCCCGAAAATCTCGCCCGTCTGGAAGACTGGGTGGCAGGGGGCGGTATCTTGATCGTCGACTTGAGTGGCATCGGCAGCGCTTACGAGCAGGGCTACAGCTTCATGGGTGTGCAGGCTATGCCGGTCTCGATCTTCGAAGAGCACGCACTTCGCTGGACCAAGGAGCTCGAGAATATGCCTGTTCAGGCTAATTTCAAGGACGAGACCACGGGCGGCCCATGGAGTGGCGCAAGCTATATCGGTTTGGATAACACAATTGTTGAAGTTGATAAAGGTAACAATGCCTCCTATCCCCTGGTGGGTTACAAAAACATCGGACAGGGTCGGGTCTGGTTCATTTCCCTGAACTACCTCTACTACCTGGATATCAACCAAGATTTTGAAGCCCGCGATCAACTGGCTGGCTACTTGATCAATAGCGCTCAGCTAAATACCGATCTAGCACTACCCCCAATCGAGAGCTCTTCCCTCCAGGCCAATTGGCACAGCGCAAGTCTTTTATATACTGCCGGCCAACCAGCAACGGCCGTGCTCAGTATGACTTATACACCGCGTTGGCAGGCCACTCTCGATGGGGTACCAATTACTATACACAACTATAACCGGCTCATGCTGCTCGATCTGCCTGCTGGGGAACACCAGCTTAATTTCCGTTATAGCCCATCGGAAACCCTCTGGCCGCGGATAGGATTGGTAGTTGGCATAGCCAGTTTGGAGCTGTTGATGCTTGTGGCCCTACTTGGCCTGCGAAGGTCCAATTTGGTGCCCAACCATGTTTCCGGCCAGGCTGAGAACCTGCCTGTCACAGCCCATCACTCCAAAGAGTGGCTCACCACCTGTCCTAACTGCCACTTCAAGCTTGCTGCCGGCGGGCCACCCAATGGCGTTACTTACCCATTCAATGTGATCCGCTGTGCTGTTTGTGGTTATCGCTTGGACGAATATGGTTTTGAGGCGGGAAAGATCCAAAGCCAGGATCAGCGTTTGGCAATTGCGAGAAACTGGATCCGGTCACAAGGATGGGAACTAGACAGCTTGCCTGATCGGTTCGGATTCGGCCCGGACGAGCTGTTCGAGACGGAGATGGCGGAACACCTGCCGGCAGTTCCTCCGTTCTTTTCTATCGACGCAGTTGTTTCTGACAAAGAACCTCCAGAAGACAAACTGCCGGATTCCTCACATCGTGGTAAAGTCCCACCAGGCCAGGATAAAGCTTGATTCACCGGCACTTATCGCCAGAACTGTCATTGCCGCTCCACGTGAGTGGAAAACCATAAGCGGGATCAGTACAATATCTGGATTCCCCCTTTTACGGGAATGATATGGTTGTGT
>JAFGMS010000355.1 GCA_016927375.1 Anaerolineae bacterium | reverse complement strand
TGCGGGTCAAGCCCGCGGACGTGCGGGTCAAGCCCGCGGGCATTCTGGTCAAACCCGCGAGTGTGCGGGTCAAACCCGCGGGCATTCTGGTCACATCTGTGGGCGTACGGGTCAAACCCGCGGGCGCATGTTCGGGAATGTAAGTCAATATACATTGCCGTCCGTGGCGGGTGGACTATACTTATTGATAGTTGGAAGCATCATAGCAGCGGTTGAGTATACAGGGTGGTATTGTTTGTTTCCCCTTCTATTTTGCGCATTGACATATTCACATATTTACGTTTCACGTTTCACGTTTTACGTCTGTATATAACATCAAACGCCGAACACCAGGCACTAGGTAAGTACAGGTCAATGGTAAGCCGCATGGCAAGAGTGTTGCATGACAAGCTCCAGGCCGGTTACAAGGCTGTGGCGGAGCTGGGACGGCTGGAGTTGCAAGGTGCCGACCTCAATGATTTGATGGTTCGGGCTGTCAAGCAGGTCTCTCAAATTCTGAAGGCTCCCTACTCTGAGGCACTGGAGCTGCTGCCTGATGGTCGATCCCTGCTCCTGCGGACAGGCGTGGGATGGGATGAAGAAATGATCGGCGCCGCCCAAATCGATGTCAGTGAGACGTCGCAGGCCGGTTATACTTTGCTGTTTGATAAGCCTGTCATCACCTTCGATCTTGAGGGCGAGGCGCGCTTTGAAGAGGCAGTTTTATCGATCAAGAAGATGAAGCTGTCCAGTGCGATAATGGCTCCTATTGGAGACAAGAGCAGCCCTTTTGGCGTTCTGGGGGCTCATGATGCCGAGCCGTATGCCTTCAACTACGATGATCTCAACTTTCTACAGGCGGTTGCCAATGTGCTGGCAGCCGGGTTTGAGCGCCGGCAGTCCCAAGAGGCGCTCAAGGCCGTTACCTGGCGGATGCGGAATATTCTTGATAACCCCGATAAAGTGTTTTTCTCCGTCGATATGATCAGCAATACCATGCTGCATGTCTCGCTGGCCTGTGAGGACCTCTACGGGTTCCCTCAACAGACCTTCTTTAGAAACGGTAAGCTGTGGAGAGAATCGGTTCATCCTGACGATCGGGCGGAACACGAGGCCCAGGTGTCTCAGCTTTACGCCGGCAGGCCTGTCTCGCTCCAGCATCGCATTTTACGCTCCGATGGTGAGGTCCGGTGGGTGGAAAGCAAGATCGAGCCTACCCTCAGCGCTGATGGGAAGCTCCACCGCATCGACGCGGTGGTATCCGACATCTCCAAGCGCATACAGGTTGAACAGGCCCTGCAATCAAGCGAGAAGGATTATCAGCAGCTTTTCGATAACGTCAACGAGGTCTGTTATATCATCGACCGCGAGTGGCGCTATAAGCACCTGAACCGTGCTGCCTCGCGGGCGACCCGTATCGGCAAGAACAGCCTGATCGGCCAACATATCACCACCGTCTTTCCGGGCATCGAGGATACTGAGCAGTACCAGGCCTATAAGCATGCCATGGAGATGGGGCATCCGAAGCAGTTCACCGGCAGCCATATCCTGCCCGGAGGCACACCGGACA
Organism: Anaerolineae bacterium; assembly: GCA_016927375.1. Classification (GTDB taxonomy): domain Bacteria; phylum Chloroflexota; class Anaerolineae; order Aggregatilineales; family UBA3940; genus JAFGMS01. The sequence goes on along the minus strand of JAFGMS010000355.1, from coordinate 20,590 downwards.
TCTTCGAGGTGTTTGTCTACCCCATTCCGGCCGGCATCTTATGCGTGGCGCAGGATACCATCGACCGGGATCGGGCTGAGGCTGCCGAGCGTGAGCGCCGGGCGCTGGCTGAGGTCCTGCGCGATACCGCCGAGGCGCTCAACAGCATCCTCGACTTCGAAGAGGTCCTGGACCGCATTTTGGTCAATATCCGGCGCGTGGTGCCTTCCGAGGCCGCTTACGTACTCCTCATCGAAGGTGGTATTGCCCGCGTTGTCCGCAGCCGGGAATATGTTGTCGATCAGCGTGCTGCCGGCGACCTGCTCCCCCTGCGCTTCCAGGTGGTCGATGTGCCCTTCATGAGCCAGATCGCCGAGTCCGGCCGGCCGCTGGTGATCTCCAATACGCAGGATGACCCGGGTTGGGCCGGCGATGCCCCTCTGGACTGGATCAGCTCGTGTGCCTGCGCGCCGATCCAGTCTGAGGGTAAGGTGATCGGGTTTATCCTTCTGGCCAGCGTGGCTTCCGGCTTCTTCGATATAGCTCAGGCGGAGCGCCTGGAGATCTTTGCCGATCAGGCGGCGGTGGCCATCAAGAACTCACAGTTGTATGAAAAGGAGCGTCACGAGCGCATTTTGGCCCAGACGCTGCGCAAGACGGCCGAGGCTCTGGCCAGTTCTGCATCGCTCGATGAGAAGTTGAGGCTGATCATCGTCCACCTGCGCGAGGTGATCAGCTATGACTGGGCAGCTGTCTATGTGATCGAGGCGGAGCAGCTCCGGCTGGCGGCGCTGAATGGGTTTCGCGGTTCTAATAAACTGCTGGGTCAGATGAGCCATGCTTCCAGCATGCCGGTCTTGCACGAGGCCATCATCATGGAGGGACCGCTGCTTCTCCTCGATGCCGAAGAAGATGTGCACTGGGTTGATCTGCCGGGCTTGCCCTCACCCACCCGCGCGTGGATTGGCGTGCCGCTGATCGCCAAAGACGATGTCATCGGGTTTCTCAGCATTGGCAGCTATGCGCGTGAGGCTTATGGTACCGGCGATTTGGAAGTGGCGGCGGCTTTCGGCAACCAGGCCACTGTGGCTATCGAGAAAGCTTCCATGATGGTCCGGCTGGAAAGCAGCCTTTCCGACCTGCATGAGGCCAGGGTGCATCTGGAGCGAACGGCGCGCCTGTCTGCCGCGGGCGAGGTGGCGGCCGGCGTGGCCCACCAGATCAACAACCCGCTGACGGCGGTTATCGCCCAGACGCACCTGCTGCAAAAAAAGCTTTCCCCCGATCATCCCGGCTATAAATCGGTGGTGGCCATCCAGAATGCCGCCATGCGCGCCGCCAATGTTGTCCAGCGGCTGCTCAACCTCTCGCGCTCGCAGGCCTACAAGATGCACCCGGTCGACATCAACCTCTCGCTCAGGAGCTCGATCGATTTGGTAGTGGCCCAGAGCGAGCCGGGGTCGGTGCGGTTTGTCAGGGAGCTGGCCGAGGACCTGCCGCCGATTCAGGCCAGCCAGCAGCACCTGGAAGATGCCTGGATCAACCTGTTGATCAACGCCAGGGATGCTGTCAGCGAGGAGGAGGATGGCATCATCACGGTGTCCAGCGAGCTGCTGGCCCAGAACGGCATGATCGAGATTCGCATACAGGATAATGGGCCTGGTATCTCGGAAGAGAACCTGGAACGCCTCTTCAACCCTTTCTTCACCACCAAGACGCACGGCACCGGTTTGGGCCTGTCGATCTGCCACGAGATCATCACCAGACATGGCGGCACCGTCGAGGCCGAGAGTGTGGAAGGCGAGGGGACGATTTTCGTCGTCAATTTGCCGGTTGATGGGTGACGGCCGGATGCCGTCGGGGTTGGGGACTGGGGTTGGGGATCGGTGGGTGTGAATTGGATGGTTGTTGCTCATTGTTCGCTGATAGCTCGTAAATGGGGGATCTACGCGGAATAGTGGGAAAAGCGAATTTAAGGAAGAGCATCGTGGGTTACATTCTTGTTGTAGATGATGATGAAGATGTCCTCACCTCGATTGTCCAGGTGTTAGAGGAGGCTGACTATACGGTCAAGTCCGCTTCCGGCGGCCAGGCGGCGCTGGATCTCATCGCCCGGCAGCTGCCCGATCTGGTCGTGCTGGACATCCTGATGCCGGAGATGGACGGGCTGGAGGTATGCCGGCGCATCCGGGCCGATCCCTTCACCTCGAAGCTGCCGGTCATCTTCCTCACGGCGCGCGGCCGTGCTACCGATATCGTTCAGGGTCTCGATACCGGCGGCGATGACTACCTCACCAAGCCCTTCGAGGTGATCGAGCTGCCGGCCAGAATCCGCGCGCTGCTGCGCCGTGCGCCTGGTGGGCAGCTCGAAGCCGGAGAGGAATACCTGACCGTGGGCGAGCTGAAGATCCATCTTAAGCTGACCGAGGTACATGTTGGTGATCGACTGATCGAGCTGACGCCTGTCGAGCATCGCTTGCTGCACTGCCTGATGGTCCACGCCGGCCAGCCGGTCTCTATCGACCAGCTGCTTCAGGAAGTGTGGGGATACCCACCCGGCGTCGGCGACCCTAACCTGGTGCACGTCCACATCGTCAAGCTGCGGGGCAAGGTCGAGCCGGACAGCGAACAGCCGCAGATCATCCGCAACCTGCGCGGGCGGGGGTATGTGGTGTAGCATATGGCAGATGGCTTATGGCATATAGCAAACAATCCGTGGGTGCAGATGGTGTAGTGCTCCAGAAAAGTATTCACCTGACAGCCGGACGTGATGGGTAAATGGGTAATCAGAACGACAACAAAGCCGTGCCATATCCAGGTATGATGTTCTACCTGTTTACCTTTTTCATTTCACCCGCCACTTGTGCCATCTGCAAATTCTGTCAATCAAGCCCATCCGAATATTATGCACAAGGGCATCGGGTTGAGCTGAATTTGGCGCTATTACCGGGATCGCGATCCTCGACCCGGCCTCTCGTTGACTGTCATATACTCATAGGTGTCAACTTAAGCCTAATATCATCCTTTTCGCTACGGCTACTCTCATTGCCGCGAAAGCGGGAATGACACGCAGTTCGCGAGGCTGAAAGCGGATCATCGAGCAATGCGAGACTCCTGAGTTGAAACTTGTGGTCATAGGCTATAAGCCACACGCTATAAGCCATATGCTATTCGCTCCCCGCTCAAACCTTTTTCAAACCCAATTTTCAGTTATCTTCAGGCAAACACATTCTCTGCTGTGTTATGGTATTGGCAGCGGAGCTATACAAATCCGGATTTTTCGCTATTTTCAGGATGGGGGAACAGAGATGATTAAGATGAAATTATCCAAAAAACATCAACGACGACCGGCTCAGGCATTGGTGGAATTTTCTTTGGTTGCGCTGGTTTTTCTTTTTCTGCTCGTGATGATCATCGAGGTGGCCCGCATCCTGCAGGCCTATGTGACCATCCAGCATGCGGCCCGTCAGGCTGCGCGTGTCGCAGTAACGGGCGAGTTTGATCCCAAGTATGGCGTCGATCCGCTTGCGGGGTGGGATGAGGCAAACCCGACTACTGCCGATCCACTACAGCGCATCAGCCCCTGTTGGCCCCTCTTTTGGGACGATCCTTACGATCCTACCACGGTGTATGGGGTGGATGATCCCAAACTCTATCAGCCTTATCGGGGACCGCGTACTTGTACGATTGAGGAAGCAGCTATCCGGAGCATGGCCGGATTGATAATGGATCCCAATGCTCTGCCGGGTAATCCCAATTATTATGAGGTTCTCGTGAGTGGCAGTGCTGTAGACAAGGAACCTGAGACGGGAACCTTCGAGCGTGGTACCGGGACTCCTCCCAATATGGCGACTTTGGATTATGCGAGCTACTATCATGATCTCAGCGACCCTGTCGGCGGGCCTTATACTCCGGGCCCCTATGCCGGCGAAAATGGAGGCGCCTCGCGCGGTTATGGTGGTGATCCCGGAAAGAAGGTTCAGGTCCAGATTGAGTACCGTGTCCGGATGATTACCCCGCTGTTAAGTAACATTATGCCCTCGGTTAGGTTAACCGCCATAGCCACCATGACGAATGAGACTTTTGGCAGCCTGAGCTTGCAGCGTGAAGCGGCCCTGCCCCCGGCTTCGATTATCCCTGAACCGTTCACTTCTGAAGTGGACTTGCCAGATCTGTATATATCGGAGCTAACCTGCACACCGACCTCTCTTGCTCCGACCGAAGCGCTGACTTGCACAGTTAAAGTAAAGAATCAGGGGTTTCTGAATGCAAGCTCTGCTGACGATGAACTGAGAATATACATCAAGCCTGACCCCCAGCTGACCCCTCTTGTGGCTCCTTTGGACACCACTGGCATGACTCTGATCGGTACAGAAGCGATAGGTGCTATCGGCGGTCAGGATGCTACCACTTTCGAAGTTCTTGTGCCCTACTCGATCCCGACAGGTTTTAGCGGGGATTACTACGTTTACGCCTGGGCCGATGCAGACGTCGGAGCCGCGGCATGTGCCGTGACATCTGCCGTCCACGACGGCTGTATTCAGGAAAGCGACGATGATCCGCCGGAGGCGGAACGCATCGATAACAACTTGAAGGAGTTCGGGCCTATCGAGGTGATGGGTTATGCCGATCTGGCCGTGACGAAGACGGTAGACAATGCGACGCCTGCTCCGGGCGATACCATAATCTACACGATAACCGTCATTAATAACGGTGGGAGCGATACGTCAGGCGTCGTTATCCTGGACAGTCTGCCGTCAGGTGTGACCTATGCCGGCCATAGTGGTGACGGCTCTTATAACCACACGACAGGGGAATGGGATGTCGGTGATCTTGCCAATGGGCAGACCAAGACTCTGGAAATCACAGCGACCGTCGATGCCGGTACAGGTGGGACGACAATTAACAATACTGCTTATGTCTTTGCGACGGATATTACTGATCCGGTCCCTGGAAACGATCAAGCCGATATAGACATTCAGCCGGGCAGCATCAGCATGACTCTTACAAAGAGCGTCGATGTAACCGAGGTGAACTATGGAACGTCGCCAACTGTGACTTATACGATAGTAGCTACCAATACCTCTACTACTGATGCAACAAACGTCCAGGTGACAGATGGTTTTGACACTAACCTACAAAGCCTCGCAATCGTGTCGGGGGCAGGATGCTCTATCGGAAGCAACACCCTGACCTGTTCAGGGGCTCTGGGAGCCGGTGCGTCAGAGACGATTACAGTCACGGCAGAGGTCATCCCTACGGCTGCGCCGGGAACGGAGATTGACAATGTGGCTTCTGCTATAGCTGTTGGCCAGATGTCTTCTGCTATCACCTCGAACGAGGTCACAGTGACGGTCTTGGGGGCCGATATTGAAGTTGTGAAGGAAGCGAATATTTCATCTGTGTCGCCGGGCCAGCAGTTTACCTATACGGTCGAGGCTATTAACCGTGGGCCATCGGATGCTCAGAACGTCAGTGTCTCCGATGTGCTGCCGGCTGATGTCACCTATGTCTCGCATGCGGCTACGGCCGGCACCGGTTACAACCAATCGACCGGGCTCTGGACTATCGGTGATCTGGCTGACGGCGATACCGCGGTTTTGACTATCAATGTGACTGCTTCGGCGGCAGCTGCAGATGGTACGGTTATCACCAATACGGCTACGCTGCAGGCGGGCTCTACACCTCCGCAAGGCGGCAGTTACCCCGATTCGGACAGTGTCTCCGTCACCGTGGTGGCGGGCGATGCCGACCTGGCACTGACAAAGACGGTCAATCCTACCGGCTCGGTGTATCCGGGCACAACCCTGACGTATACGCTGACCCTCACCAACAACGGTCCGCTCGATGTAACCAACCGTGCTGTTGAGGACACGGTGCTGGCGAATGCGATCCTCAACGGGCTGCTCACGCCAGTGAACGCCAGTGTTACACATGGAACGTATGCCGCCGGACAGTGGACAGGCATCGATCTGCTTAATGGTGAGGTGGCCACTGCGACCATCGAGGTCGTAGCTGTGGGAACCCAGGGGGTAGACGAGGTCATCACCAACACGGCGAGCATTGTTCCAGGCACTGTGCCTGATAACGATCTGACCAATAATGCAGATACAGCCACCATTCAAATCAACTGGCCCGATCCGGTCTTCATCAATGCCGGCGACCCGTCGCAGTGCAATAATGTGACCTGGGGATCGGTGGATTCTACCCTGGGAGGGAACTTCGACTGGACGAATTCTTCAGCGAACTGGTCATTGAGTGGTGGTGATGAGCGTAGGCCTGTTGATAGTCTCAATTACATTGAGAGCCTCGCATATCCGACCGTCGTCGATCTGTCAGCGCCGGGTCAGAATCTGTTTGGTTGCCATACAAGAACCAGCCGGGACTTCACATACAGCTTCACGAACCTGCACCCGGGAACCTGGAGACTCTACCTGGCATTCGCAGATTACCAATGGTGGGAGGGTTATCCCATGCGTGTGGAGACGTCGAATGGAGGGGCTTTCCAGACATTACCTGGTATGGCTAACTATGATATTGTCGCGGCTATCAATGCGGTACTGCCTCCGAACATGTTCTGGGCTGGCGGTGAATGGAATGTACACTATATTATCGAAGATTTTGACGGCATGACGGTAAATGCGAGTGGACAGCTGGATGTCAAGTTTACAAAAGTCGGCAGCTGGAACTATAGAATTCACGTGAACGGGCTTGGCGTTGAATATGTTGGACCGTAAGGCGTCACGAACGTAGACCCTGTCATTCAATGAAGAAAATGAGGTGCTTAGATGAACCTTTATCGTAAAACAAAAACAGGAATCGGGTTGGGGCGCGGCAAGAGAGCGCGCCGTGGCCAGAGCCTGGTAGAGTTTGCTCTGACACTGCCTGTGCTGCTGACCATCCTGGCCGGTGTCGTCGAGGTTGCCAATATCTTGGCGGTCTATAACCGGGCACAGATGGCCTCTCGTGAGGGAACGCGCTTCGGCGCCCAGGGGGGCACCAACGCGGGTATTATGACAGTGGTGGAGCAGTCCAGCACAGACTCCCTGATGGCTACGGAGGAGCAGATGCAGGTCTGGGTGATCCGGCCGGTGATTTTGGCCAGCGGCTCCCCAGCAGCCCTTTCGTGGGCGGCGCCAACGACCATCGCCGCCTGGGGCGCCGCCGATGTGGAGTGCGTCTTCCCTACTACGGGCTGCGACGATCCCGTCGATCCTCCCTTGACGCCGGCCCAGGTCCTCGGTGATGTGCAGGCCATAGCCGGAGACAACGCGGCTGCTTTCAACAACACGCGCTTTGTCATCACCGTGGTCCGGTATGATGCGGACATGATCTTGCGCCTGCCCTGGTTCTCACCACCGGATACAGGTGGTCGCTTCCGCATGTGGACCTATACCATTATGCGGCAGGAGGTGGAGCAAACTGCTATTAGCCTGAAAGTCGGCGGCTGCTCGGCTTACTCGGTAGCGTTGAGTAAGCAGGCGATCGAGGCTGCCGGCATCAACGCCAATACCACTAATCCTATGGATATTGGCAAAGAGTTCACTGTGACTCGTAATGACGAGTATGCCGGCCAAAGAGAAGGCTTTGCTTTCTTGGGGTGGAATTGGGAACATCTTGGACACGAGGATTTCACTTCGGGCCCCTCAACCGCCCAGGGCTCATTTGAGTTTCCCGGCAATAGTGTGGCTTGTGATGCGGCGGGTATCCCATTTGCTTATAGCGAGTATGATGTGAGCCCGCCAGATACAAGTATGCATAGAGGTGATTGGGTGCTTCTCAATCCCGATGTGAATATGTCCCATGCTATGGATGAGCTAGTCAGTACAGGCGGACATGCTGACCTGGAGCGTCATCTGCGCATCATCATATATGACTATAAACCGGATGGCACGTTACCCTATCCGAATCCGCGTCTTCATGTTGGGGGGCCACTTACGCAGGCCTGGGAGTACCAGATCTATGGATTTGCAAAGATAGTATTAGTGCAGGACGGCTCTTGCAAAGGCGGTACTGCCGGTTGTCCAACAGATCAGATGACATTCCAGTGGCAAGGTGTGGATCTGAGCTGTGGCTTTGAAGAGTAAGAAAAAGGATGCCCTTTGTTCTTCTCTCTGCAAATGAGAGCAACGTCTCTGATGAAGAACAGGTATAACAACATGCGGAGACTATTGGGCGAAAAATGACCAAATTTCCTCATTACCTTGCTCGTGAAAAGGATGAGAAGATACAGAGTACCGGTTTGGTCTGATTTTTGGTGCCCGGAGTGATAAACGAATTGGAGAAATGGTATGAGAACCAAAAAGAGCTTAGAACAGTTTCTTTGCATCACCCCCACTATGTCGGGACGCCAGCGTGGCCAGATCTTGCTGATTGTTGCTATGGCAATGATCGGCTTGCTGGTGGCTGCCGGCCTGGCGGTAGATGCGGGCTTCTTGATGCTGCGCAAATCGCAGTTTGACCGCGCTGTCGACTCGGCAGCGCTGTCAGGTGCTCCGCTGGTTACATCGAGTGACCTGAACCCTGCCAACACACAGGGAAGGCAGTTCCTGGCTGCTAATGGGATCGTTATTCCTAATGCAACAACCTGTGATTCGAACGGCAATATTCCTTCCGGCTACGACTATTGCGGTGCGTACTCGGCGGGGGTGGCTCCTGGGTCGTCGCGCTACCGCGTCGTGGCGCGCTGGAATGTGCCGCTGTTTTTTATGCCGCTCATTGACATCAACAATGTCCCATTGGTTACCAGTGCCACTGCCGAGTATATCAATGCGGTGGATCTCTATGCCAGCAACAGCAACGGTTTGGTGTATCTTGCCAACCAGGCGCCGCGTGGCCCGGACGCGTGCCGGGCAAACGGCGATGCTTTTAGTCCCCCTACCGATGATGGAGGCCCTGCTAATGAGTGGTATGGTGAGATCAACGGAGCCTATACTTACCGTATTATCATCCCCTCGACCTACGCCTACGACAAAGTGCGGGTTGAGTTTTTCGATCCTGACCATGGCAATATCCGTTATCCCAGTGGGACTGGGTACGATAGAGACGGAGATTCTTTTTCCTACTCTTGTGGGACTAGCTTTAGCAACATGGCTACCAACTGCATGCCGACTATACCCGATTATTATACAGAGAAGTGGTTTGTGCGGGTAGATGAAACTGGTGTATGCTGCTCATCCAACTGCAACTGGAGTAACAGTTATACTCAGGACGGCATTCGTATTGCAACGCTCTTCCGGCTCTATTACTTCAAGACGAATCCTGACGGCTCCGTGGAACCGGTTGATCTGGCTTACTATATTGGCAAATATGATACGACGGGAGGACAGGCGTCAGATCAGCAGACAAGTTATGCGTTTGGGAATGGTACTTATAATACGGCCTATAGTGCGGCACAGGGGAATACCGAAGCATTAGCTACCGATCTGAAGTGGGTGTCTCCAGGACAGAGCACAGGAAGCCCTGAGCTGATGCCGGCGTATGGCACCGGCACTCTTCCTAATGTGCCAGGTCATAGCTCGCCGGCCGAGCCGTCGACGATTATCGAGCCTTGTACGGCTATTCGTCCCTTCCTGTCTCGCAGCTTTGATGCTGGTGGGGTTAATGCCAGCCAAGGTTACTTCAGTACGGCAACGGAGTGCGGCCCGGCAGTGAATGATGAATATACAGGTCAGAACGCCTACGATTTCATCATCAACCTGAACGGCCCGAAGAGCGAAGTTCCTGACATCTACGAAACGCCCGGCGGCCAGCGTGAGATATATCTCCAGGTTGCCACCCTGGTCGGTGCCAGCGAGAATGACTTCGAGATTTGGGCCGGCCCGCCGCGTTCTCTGGAGCCTAATGTGGAAGCTCCGGCCGAGGTTAATGCTCGACAGATATGGATTCTGAACCATCTTGCTGCTACTCCGGTAGATCCTCGCGTACACAGCTCACAGGGTCTTTCGGTCAATGCCATTGGACGCATGACCATGAACATGCTTACGGCTGTAAGTGGCCCTGCTGAGGGTGAGGTCAAGATCCCCTTGTTCTATGTTGGGCCGGAGGATGCTGGCCAAGAGATCACAGTTGATATCTTCGATGCTGATACAGGAACCTGGCCTCCGTTAATATTTGTCTTTGACACCATCCCGGATGAGGACTGGAATGCCTGCTGGGAGAGACCGGGACCTTATAAATGTCCCAGTGGCTATAACGTGTTGGGGACAGCCATGATAGGCTCGGACGGCGTAACACAAGATCAGTGGAGAAGCTTTACCTTTACTGTCCCTAGTGAGACGCCCGGTGATTGCGGTAATTGGACGCCCTTCTATGGGGGACGCCTGGTACTGGACTACACTGCCGGTAATACCGACAACATCACCTACCGCGTTACCTTGAAGAGCCGCCCCAGGCTGGTTCAATAAGCGGCACTGCACCAAAGAGGAAGGAAAGTGGGGTGGCCTGTTTGTCAGGCCACCCCTTTTGTGTGGTAGGGGCGGACAGCTATGCGGTTGTTAATGGGATAATCTCTGCTCATTGTCATTCCCGCGAAAGCGGGAATCCGCACGCTAGGCTGATACCTTCACACAAGGGCGTTTTGGAGTGATTGTACCCTGGCTCTGCTTGACCTCTTGTCGACAATGTTGGCACATGTTAAGGTTTAGGAGGGTTCTCTTATTTTTTCTCTCGCACATCTTCGAAACCGATTATGGGCCTACTATCTCCTCTGCTTCAGATCAAGACGTTTCTCTCTTTTGTACGCCACAGGTGCCTGTACCAGTGGCGTGCATTCCGGCCGAGGCAGCTCCCTTGGAGCATGCTCGACGGAAAATTGAGGGAGACATTTCCTGACACCTCGTTAAACGAGCATGAAAGGTACTCCGAGCTGTTCTCCTATCTGGTCGCCGGTTGCTTGTTCTATAGAGCGCCGGACGGTGCTCATGTTTACTACCCTGGCGCGTCGAGTACGCATGGCGCCGGCATCGATGCCATGGAGGGTTTCTGCCGGATCCTGCCCATGATCAGTGCCTGGATATGCTCTGGCAGGTCCTCCGTCATTCAGGACTTCGATGGCCGGGAAGTCGATCTGGTGGCGATGGCAAAGGAAGGCTTGTTGGCCGGCACAGATCCGCAGTCAAAGGGCTTTTGGGGATACATCCGCGATCGCGATCAGCGGATTGTTGAAGCCGCTGACGTGGCTCTTTCTGTTTGGCTGCTGCGAGAGCACCTGTGGCCGCAGCTTTCTGGGGCAGAAAAGGATATGCTCGCAAAGTGGCTGCTATCGATAAACGGAAAAGCAATTCCTGACTGCAACTGGCATCTGTTTCCTGTAATGGTCAATGAGGTTCTTTCTTCGTTAGATTATCCTGGCGACTCGGTGCTATCTCTCGAACACTATTCCAGGCTGAAATCCTTCTACCAGGGCAATGGGTGGTTTTCTGATGGACCCGATGGCCCTTATGATTATTACAACGCCTGGGGCATCCACTACTCGCTTTTTTGGATCAATCTCATCAGTCCGGAACTCGATCCCGGCTTCATTGACAGCAGCCTGAACGATTTCGTCTGCAGCTATAAGTATTTCTTCTCGACAGCCGGCATTCCCATGACCGGTCGCAGTATCTGCTATCGTATGGCAGCGCCTGCGCCTCTGATAGCCGCTGCAACCAAAGGGATGGATAGCATACGCTCCGGCATGGCTCGGCGAGCCTTGGATTGTGTCTGGAGATACTTTGTCAAGAATGGAGCGGTCCAGCGTGGCATGATCACGCAAGGGTATTGGCACGAGGATGTCAGTCTTCTTGACAGCTATTCAGGGCCTGGAAGCAGTCTGTGGTCAACCCGCTCGCTGACCCTGGCCTTCTATAACCCGCCTCATTCTGATTTCTGGACAGCACCACCGGAAACCCTGCCCGTTGAGCAAAGTGACTACAGTGTAACGATCCCGGAAATACAATGGGAGATTAAGGGCACTACGCTGACAAGAGAAGTCCAGATCGTCAAAACGAATAAGACAGGCGTGCTTCGCAAAAAAACGAACCGTTCCTCTCTTTTACCCAGATTATCCACATCTATCCTGCGTTTGTTTAACCGGACACCGGACGAGTATGCATGTTATGAGCTTAGGATTTACAGTTCCCTGCATCCTTTTTGGCTAGATGAGCAACGAGCAACGAGCAATGAGTTAAAGGCTCCTCCGAAAGTAGGGCTGAGCAATGAGGGCTGAGGCATGAGTTAAAAGCTCTGATACATGCCTCGCGACAATAGGCATCGTGGATTGGTGTAGGTCGGACTGTTAGTCCGCCGTGCCCATCCCAACGATCTGTCCCGCGAAACCCTAGAGCCCCGGTATTTTCATCTCTTTGTGGTGGGGGCGTTCGCAAGAAACGACTGTTAATCAGACTGATGGTAGTCGTCAATCCCAACGACCTTTGGTCGCCAATCTTAACGACCTCTGGTCGTCAATCTCCAACCCCTGAACCCCAACCCCCATAGACAGAATGGCTTTTCACCGACTTGTCAGGCACATATCACTCGCATAATATTGGAGGTGCCTCTACACTGTTTGATGGTTCTGTTGGCTCAGGAGGCTTATCAATTGTCGATGCGCTTTTGGGCCGTTCCTTTTTGCATCACAAACTAGGTTGTGGATATGCATCCGGTAATACGTGATTTACTCTTTCGCCGTCCTGCACGTTACCTAATAGTCGTAATTTTAGCTGGGGGTTTGTGGCTGCGACTAATAGGAATCGATTTCCCAATTAGCTATGGTCCGGACCAGGAACCCACCATCGCGCGCGCTTTGCTGCATTTACAAGGTGATCTCCATCCGCATTTTTTCAGTTACCCCAGTTTCTATTCTTACTTTTTGGCTCTTGTCTTTGGAATCTTTTCCTTTATTAGTGGCAGTGCCCTTCCAGTGGATGTTCATGCCGTACTGGACAACACTCTCTCCCTTTACGATCCTGTCAGCCCTCTTCTCCAACCATATTATTTGCTTGGGCGAGGAGTGACAATTGCCTTTTCTATAGGGACGATCATCCTGGTTTATTTGATAGGCAAGCGCGCATATGGGAACTCCACAGGTATTGTGGCAATGTTGTTTCTCGCAATGATGCCTTTACATATCAGGGATAGTCATTATGTTGCGGTGGACATACCTGCAACGTTCTGGGTTGTCCTGGCGGCATATTTTGCTGTTCGAGCAACAGAAACATCACTTGCTAAGTGGTATCTGCTCTCAGGGGTTGCCTGTGGCTTAGCAGCAGGAACGAAGTACCCAGCCGGTTTGGCTGTTAGTATGCCACTGCTGGCTCTTGCCTATTCGCTGTTTTGTGATTATCGGAAAACCGGGCGCATACCAGCCATCTCTCAATCCATAGCTCGTGTTGCTCTCATTCTGAGTGGGCTAACTGTACTTGCAGGCCTGACGATCTGGTTCTTCCGCCCAGGTATCACTGCTTATATGCTCAGCCTTATCCGGAGTGATACATCGCCTGATGGAGTTATCCAGATTATCAAGTGGAGCCCTGCAATGTTACTGATTGGGGGGAGTTTTCTTCCACTCGTTTGGTGGGTGCAGCAAAAACGTTCTGGTGTGACCACACTTCTCATGGCATTGCTGCTGCATCCATACACGATTCTCACAGCGTGTGCAACGCTGCTGGCTTTTCTGGTCGTTGTGCCATATGCGATTTTGGACCCACGAGCTTTTTTGGGTGGGGTCTATGCGGAGATGATGCATTCAGCACAGGGGCACTATGGGATTGATATGGCGCCAACCGGCCTAGTTTACAACAGAGGGATCTATTTCCTTTTGGCAGGTCTTCCTTTCAGCATGGGGTTGCCGCTATATCTTGTCGCTCTGGGGGGGCTTGGGGCAGCCCTGTTCAAACGCGCCGGAGGAGATCTTGTACAGGGTGTATTCATCTTGTCCTATTATTTTGTGGCTGGCTTGAACCAGATTGTATTTCTGCGATACATGCTTCCACTTCTTCCCTTTCTTTCCCTCCTGGCGGCACGACTACTTTGTATTCCTCTACACTCTCCGTCCGGATATAAACGTACTTTCGCTGTCGTTTCGATTTTAGTTGTTAGTGCGTACACGGCGCTTTTTGCTGGAACTACCACGCTCCGCTATGCCTCTGACACACGCGATGAAGTTATGCCTCTTTTAAGCAGCACTTTTCCAAAAGGAACGACTGTTGCAACCACTGATTTCGTCAACTATTCTCCTAGTCTTGATCCAAATCAGTTTCAGATGGTGAAGTGTCCTCAAGGAACCTTTGATATCTATGCTCTGGCTGATTGCCAGGCTGATGTCGTGATTTTGACGGGGATGCTGTTTTTGCGTCCCTATCGGGATACCCAGACTTTTCCGTCCCAGCAAGACGGATATGAAATGTTTCGAAGCGGAAAGGCCGGATATAGATTGATCGCGGTCTTTGAGCGAGACTACTTCAATAAGGAGTTCTATATCTCATTGGATCCGATGTACGAAGGCTATTATGTGTCACCGATAATCGAAGTATACGAGCGTGTAGATAGTCCACGAGAATGAACCTCTTACTTCCTTGAAAACAGCGATGAGTGATGGGTGATGAGTTAGCGACGATTCTGTAGGTTGGGTGGCAGCGCTGCAAGATAAGTATCCAATGGGCACATCTCTTACTCTACTTGCCGACCGCCACCCAACAGACTCGTAATGTGAGTTTCCATCTCTTTGTGGTGGGATCTCAACCCATGTTTAGCTTCCTAATAGTACGGCCAGGGGTTGGTGTAGTCATTCAGCAGCGGGTCGCCGAAGGTGACGGTGGGCTGGTCGAAGGGCGTGACCCATTGGCGCGGGTTGTCCAGGTCGCGCTCGAAGCCGACCGGCCCGAACAGTCCCAGGGTCTCCCAATCGGCGTCGATGAACAGGACGGGGTTGTAGGAGTGGTAGCTGCCCCGGTCGCGGATTTCCAGGTGCAGGTGCGGCCGCGACGTGCAGGTGAGGTCGGGGTCGCCGGTCAGCCCGATCACCTGGCCCTGCGCGACCTCGTCGTACAGCGCCACCAGCGGCGGCTCGAGCAGGTGACCGTAGAGCGAGACATACTCGTTGTCGTGCAGGATGAGCAGGTTGTGCGGCCCGCTGCCGTACTGCATCTCATCGAACCCGATCACCACGCCGCCGGCGACGGCAGCCACCTCTGTACCACAGGGGGTCGAGAAGTCGATCCCAAAGTGCAGCCCCTGCCCACCTCGATACCACTGGCTGCGATAGGTGTAGGCCGTTTCGGTGTTGCCGAACCACTGGATGATGTACCAGGTGCTGGGTCCGGGCGGCGTATTGAACGGGACCTGGAACGGCGGCGGGCCATCGATGGCCGGGGTAGGCGCCGGCTCCTGGGCCCGCGCGTTTCCCCCAACCAAAATCAATGCAGCCGCGCCCAACAGCACCAGAAGAGCAGCCGGCACTTGACTGGCATGGCGGGCAGGGAATGTTACCTGGGATATTAACCGCAGAGACCGCAGAGAGCGCAGAGATTTTTTCATTCTTCCCCTACAATGTCTTCGCCAGTCCCTGCTTTCGCGGGAATGACAGAGAACGGTATCGTGATAGACTGTCTTTCAATCATCAATCATCCAGTCATCAATCACTCAATGTAAGCAGCCACAGGGCCTGGTCCTCGGCATTGAGAAAGACGATGTGCTCCCCGGTCGGCGAGACGCTCCAATCGCCCCCCGAGATGCGGAAGGGGAGCTGCGCGGGGTCGGTCAGGGGGGTGACCTGCCCGGTGGGGGCGTCGATTTGCAGCAGGCGGTGGCTGGGCGCATCGATGTCCATGGGCACGACCAGCAGGCGCGTCTCGTCGCGCCACTGCACGCCGCCGAACACATCCAGATGGTAGTGCTGCGAGCCGTCGGCGCTGACCAGCCACAGTCCATCGTCCTCCGGTCCATCGGGGTCGAGCGTGACGGCATAGACGATCCACTGCCCGCCCGGGGCCATTCTGATCGTCCGCATGCGCTGCTGGACGGCCAGATCGATACGTGTTCCGTCGATGACCGACAGCGTGAAGAGAACCCGATCTTCTTCAGCAGGCGTGTTCTTGCCCAGCAGCAGTAGCGTGTCGTCATCCAGCCAGCCCACGATGCCTCCCCCATAGAGAACCGTCACCTCGCGTATGTCACTGCCGTCGACGTTCGAAATCTTGACGGAAGTGCCCTGCTGGTCAAAGTTTCCCGACGAGACGAATTCCTCCCAGGCCAATCGTTGGCTCCCCGGCGAGAACACGACGTACTTTCCGCCATTTTGGACGATTGCCTGGCTTCCCGTGGCGACCTCCTCGACGATGGTCTGTCCGTCTGTATTCAGGTAAGCCACGTAGCGACCATCGATGCTGTACACCCCGATCCGCTCGCTCACCAGCCTTGGTGTCCCACCGTCGATGCTCACCCCGTAGATTCCGGTCGGCAGGTTGTGCTCGGGCTTATCGATGAACTGCACCTGTCGACCATCGGCCGACCAGAAAGGCTGGACACAGCAGCCCGGCTCGGTCAGCCGCGTCAGGGTCTGTGTCACGGGCGTTGGCACGGCCTCGGTGGCAGGCGGCAGTCCGGTCGATGCCTCTACCGGGGCTTCCGCGGGCATCGACGCGCTTGTTGGCGTGCCCAGCGCGGCCCCCAGGTTGCAAGCCACCAACCCCACGGCGAGAACAAGCAGCAAAAAGGGGGGGTGAGGGTGACGACCTTCGGTCGTAGGGGTTAGGGGCTGGGGGTTAGGGGGTGGGGAACCACAACGCGTTCGTGCATGATGATGCCGGATAGTGACTGCTGCCCGCTGTCCGCTGTCCGCTGCTCGCTGTGTGATGGTAGAAGTGCAGTTCATAGTTTCCTCTAGATGATTCTGAGTGCATTGCATAAAAGGGAAGTTCATGCTTCTCCCCAATCCCTAACCCCTGATCCCCATCCTCGACGACCTTTGGCCGTCCCTAATACCAGTCCGGGGGCCACGGATTGGCGTACTCGTTGAGCATCTGACCCCCAAAGTCTACATTGGGCTGATCATAGGGTGTCATCCAGCGCCTGGGGTTATCGAGGTCGCGTTGGAAGGGGTTACCGGGGCTGAGCAATGCCAGGCTGTCCCAGTCGGCATCGATAAACAGAACCGGGTTATAGGCACGGCTGTAACTGGTGTTGCGGATCTCCAAATGCAGGTGCGGCCGCGAGGTGCAGGTCAGGTCGGGGTCGCCGGTCAGGCCGACCACCTGGCCCTGGCGCACCTGCTGCCCGACTTCCAGCGACGAACGCTCAAGCAGGTGCCCATAGAATGAGGCATAGCCGTTGGGATGGACAATCATCAGGTTGTGCGGTCCGGAACCGTGGCTGAGCGCATCGACCTTGGCTATCTCGCCGTCACCAATGGCGACGATCTCGGTGCCGCAGGGAACGGAGAAGTCAACGCCAAAATGAAGTCCTTGCCCCTGTCCATACCAGGCACGTCGAAAATAGTAGGCATTCTGTGTGTTGCCATAGAACTGAATCAGGTACCATGTGCTTGGCCCGGAAGGCGCATCAAAGGGGAGACGGAAGGGCGGTTGTTCTTCTTGGGCCACGGCGTGCCGGCCTCCGGAGACAGCCGCCGCATTCACCAAGACCGACAATAGGGTTGACGCAATGAGCATTATATGTCGCCCGGACCTGACCAGCAACGCCCAGCGAGTGTTACAAACAGCAAACAATTTTGACATGAGGTTGCCCATCTATAGCTGAAATCCCTTGACGTTTTTCCTGCCAAATTGATGCTTTTAAGCATGAACGGCATCAAAAAGATAGGAGTGAGCTGCCGGCTTAAATACGACCACTATTATCAACAATATTGACCGTAAGGTTTGATTTATGTTATACTACGGTCTGAATAAAGATGCTCAAAATGAGATAAACGATTTGCTCTTAGCTTTCCGCCTCTCAACCTGACCGGTAAAGCTAAAGGCCCCGCTGATAATTACTTCATATCTAATAGCTGGATGCTGATAGCTGGATACTTAAAATAGTTTGGTTGGTAATTCTGACGACAGCGTACTGCGTCGTTCTTTTGGTTTTGGTATTGGTTGTCCTTCGGGCCGGTAGTGATCGATTTCGCGTGGCGGTGTTTGTATTGTGACTGATTTACCCCGTTCTGACAATCGCCTGCTCAGGTTAAATGTCGGTTTTCTTCTGAAGGAAGGCCCTGGTTATAGCCGCGAGTTTAGCTTTGACCAGGATGGCACCTTCGTGGTTGAAGATGTTGTCATCAGCCAGCTTCGCGGCGTTCTGCGGCTGACAAGAACTCGGCAGGGAATTGTGATCCAGGGCACTCTCCGTACCCAAATCGCAGCCGAATGTGTGCGCTGTCTGGCGCCGTTCAGTCTCCCCTGCCACATCGAGCTTTCAGATTTGTTTGTCTACCCTGCTCCCTCTGAGACACCCCGGGTTTCTACTCCTTATATAGTTGATGATGGCGGTTTTATCGATCTCCGTCCAATTATTCGGGAAGAGGGTATCCTGGCCGTTCCTATCCGGACGCTCTGTTCCCCAGACTGTAAGGGGCTATGTCCGCACTGTGGTCAGAATCTCAACGAGGGGCTGTGCCAATGCACTGAAGAGCATATCGATCCACGTCTTGCCCCACTGCGTGCGTTATTAGATGAGCAATAACTTTGTGATAAGAGCCGTTCTTCCGGGAACGGCTGATTAACAAATTGAACAAGTTCAAGACGATGATAGTGTAGTTTATTTGTAATTCTGATATAGCGAATTTCGAGTGGAGCATTCACATGGCTTACGTTGGCAATAGAGAGATTGAACTTATCACCGATTTGTTAGAGAAGGCCGAGGTTCAGGGTTACCTGACCACAGATGACATCTTGGACGCCATTCCTGGTAGTGATGAGGCCATGGAGCAGGTTGAGGAGGTTTTTGTTGCCATGGTTGCTGCGGGGATTGACATCTACGATGATAAAGAAGATGCCCCACTGACCTCAAAGAAGGTACTATTGGGCGACCTGGAGGAAGATGACGACGAGGACGAGGCGGATGATGATGAGGACGATCTCCTCGATTTTGATCTGAGTGATTTGCCTGATTTGCTTGAGGTCGATCTTGCCGACATTGACCTCTCTGAGGCCGATCCCATCTTCGACCTCTCGGGTGTCTCCTCAGATGACACAGTAGGCCTCTACCTCAAAGAGATGGCGCGTGTCCCGTTGCTCACCAATGAAGAAGAGATTGACCTGGCTCGGCGTCTTGAACAGGGGCTCAATTCCGCTGAGACGCTTTTCAAGTCCAACGGCAATCTTTCCGAGAGTGAACATGAGCAGCTGGAGGCTGTTGTTGAGGATGGCCTGTCTGCCCGCGAGCATCTGATCAAGGCTAATACACGGCTGGTGGTGAGCATCGCTAAGAAGTATATGGGGCAAGGCGTACCCTTCCTCGATCTCATCCAGGAAGGCAACCTGGGTCTCATGAAGGCCGTTGAGAAGTTCGACTACCGGCGGGGCTATCGTTTCAGCACCTACGCCACCTGGTGGATCCGCCAGACCATCACGCGCGCTATTGCCGATCAGGGGCGTACCATCCGGGTGCCGGTGCACATGTCCGACCGCATTCGGCGGTTGTACAAGACAGCCCGCCAGCTCGAGCAGACCAACGGTCGCAAACCCACGCCGGAGGAAATTGCCAATGTGCTCGATCTGGAGCCGCGCAAGGTGCAGTGGATGCTCAAGGTGAGCTGGCAGCCGCTCTCGCTGGAGCACCCGGTGGGCGAAGAGGACGACAGTGAGCTGGGGGCATTTATCGAGGACGAAGCGACGCCTACCCCCACTCAAAGTGTTTACGAGAACCTGCTGCGCGAGAAGGTCGAGGAGGTTCTCGCGACACTCAGCCCGCGCGAGGCGCGCATCCTGCGGCTGCGCTTTGGTTTGCAGAATGGCCGTGCCTACACGCTGGAGGAAGTCGGGCAGAAATTCGGCCTGACCCGAGAGCGCATCCGCCAGATCGAGGGCAAAGCCCTGCGCCGCCTGCGCCACCCAAGGCGCTCTCGTCAGCTCAGGGACTATCTGGCATAAAGGCAGTTCACAGTAGGCAGTTAACAACGGGCGCCGGCTATCGGGCTGCCCGTTGTTATTTCATCTTCCTGATCAAATGTCGTTCCTGGGGATGGTTCACCGTTATGTGAAATGAGCCAAGTTATTTGCAAAACGCGTCATATTCGGTGTCTTACCCCTTCTTGGCGCTGTCATTCCCGCGAAAGCGGGGATCCACCAGTTACGCTGAGCCCGCGCATACGTTTAGTGCCGTATTGAGTGAGTAATTTGACAATGTCAACTTGATCTTATAGGGATTTCCTTTCTTGACCCGGTCTACGTTTAAGTTTCCGAGCTGCGAAAAGTAGTTCACAGTCTACAGTTCACAGTAAAAACAGCAGCCAAATTGGGTAACAGGTGCTCTTGATGGTCGATGACTGTCTAGATGACTTGAGACATTTTTCAATCGTCATTCATTCAATCCAAACGACCTTCGGTCGTCAATCACACAATAACTTGACCCTATAGGCATTTCCTTTTGCGAATGACAGTCGCTTGTGCACGAGTGGATTCCCGCTTTCGCG
>JAFGMS010000039.1 GCA_016927375.1 Anaerolineae bacterium | reverse complement strand
TCCTCAATCTGGGTAAATACCCCCATATGTCTTTTTATTCACTCCATCTATGATAGATGCAGTCACGGTTGTTTCGATTCACCCCATACCTCCCAGGAGAAAACAAAATGACCCCCTTGTATCGCAAGCTCATTGTGCTGGGGATTGTGATGGCCTTAGTGGTACTCACCGGGTCGGTGCTGCTCGCGCAGCCTGACTGGTGTGTCTCAGCGGACGGCTCGCCCGTCGGCTGTGCTGAGGTAACGCTTACCCCCAGCGAGGCCACCGGCGATTTCTACGTCGATGGCGTTTTAGTCGCTCCGGCCCGGAACGTTGGCCAATTGATGCTCGCGCCGGATGTCGAGCATATTATCGAAATCAAAAACATCCAGAGCACTGAGGCCGGCTTCGGCACGCTGTTCAACTATGCCGATGTGTCCACGACGCTCAGGGTCAGGGCCGGAGAGTCCAGGACAAAGAGTATCAGGCTGGTCAAGAACTACATCCGGGGCACGCTCAACTTCACCTGTGACGTCAAAGGAGCGGTTGAGACCGATGTGGTCGCCTGCCGCGTCACCATTGATGAGGTTGTCCAGCCGGACGTGCCTGCCGGGCAGGTCGCCCCGTACATCCTCGACCCCGGCGACCGGGTGGTGCTGGTCGAGGTGATCGGCGATCAGGCCAGCCTGTTCGACCCGGCCAACAAGCAGCAGACGGTGAAGGTCTATACTGGCAGAACGACCACACTCCGGACAACATTCGCCAAAAAGGGTCATCTCTTCCTGGCGCTGGACAAGCCGGATGTGGTGGCCGATTTCTACGTGGATGGGACGCAAGTCGCCACCCAGGTTGCTATCTTCGATATGTGGGTGGCGCCCAGCAAAAACCACACTGCCGAAGCCAAGAACTTCAGCGACCCTGCCGCGGCGGGTGTGTATACCTGGCGGGATGCCAAACTATACACGTACCTGGGAACCGGCGCTGACAAGACTCTCACGTTCAAGTTGCAGAAGAGGTATCTCAAGGGTTTCCTGGAGCTGGCATGCGATATCAAGAACTACGCAGGTGAGGATGCCAGATGCACGGTCGCAATCGATGAAGTCCCCTTGGGCGACATCGCCGCCGGGGAGAAAGCGACCTATACCCTCGACCCCGGACAGCACAATTGGCAAGTCGCCCTGGCCGGAGAGAACGCGGGTCTATGGGCCCCGGCCGACCTGACGAAGAGTGTCACTATAACGGCCAGCGCGACCCCCAGAAAAGTGAAAGCCACATTCCAGAAGGCAGGGCATCTGGTTGCTAACTTCAATCAACCTACTGTGGTTGCTGACTTCTATGTGAACGGCGAGCTGGTTGCACAGCAGGTGCCATCGATCGAGAGGTGGGTAGGGGCCGGCTCATATAAGGTGGAAGTGCAGAATTTCCGCGATACGGCTTTGCCCGGTTATCACTGGCTGCTGGCTCAGAATACCAAGAGCGTGTATCTGAGTTCTGGGTCAGAGAAGACCGTTACCTTTGACCTGAAAGTAGACCTGAAAGCCGTTGAGCAGGGTGTGAACGAGCTGTGCATTACTGGCGTTGGCGCGGTCGAGACCCCCATGTATTTCGGTGGCCCTGGCCCGCATCCCATCCGGGCCTACAAAGAGGGCGGTGGGGTGCATGCCTGGGCTGGCAGCATCGAAGCGATGGCCAAGGGCCCCTTCGAGGTAACGCAACTGGTTGTATGTATTGCTCCTGAGGTGAGCTTTGAGGTCGAGCGTTGCAATTATACAGATGGCAAGCAAGCTATTCGCTATAGATATGCCATGAACGCGCGGCTGATGGCTTCACACAATGGGCAGGTGATAGGTTCGACGACTCTTTATGGCACCGAGCCAAGTTACTGCCCCTGGACGAAGACGTGGGGCCAGACTCTAACGCTGTACGGTAAGAAAGTAACGACACAGCAAATGCTGGATTGGCTCAGACCCTGGGTCGCGCCCTAGAAGAAACGCCAGGTATTGCCAGACTTTCGGCAATACCCATCATTGCAATGCCTATGCGGGGGTGGGGCTGAGACTCACCCCCGCTGATTCTGCCCGGCTCCAGTTTTCATTGATCCTACAAAATCGGGAGGAGACTTCGGAAGTCTTGCCTCCGGACTGTTGAGAAGCGTCGACTTTTGACTATGCGCTGAAAACTAATCGCTATAACCTATGAACTAAACGATTCTGTAACGTTTCTTTACCCAATCCTTACCTAACCGATGATATGGTGAGGATATGTTGGCTTATCCCATCTTTGGTATCAGAGAATCTGACATTGTGTTGCTCTATAACCAGTTACTGATTAATGTCTGGGTAATCTGTAATAGCTTTGTTACCCTACTGTCGTCAAACCTGTGTTATGCTAAAAAGACGAACATTACAAACACATAACGTTGACGCCCGGTAGGAGGCCACTCGCGCTGGTGCCTGACAGTCCTGGTGCACATTTGCAAGTGCTGTCTCCCTACCCACTGGGACATTAGCATCTTTGTCACGGTTGCTGCAACTCGCGGCAGCTTATCTTTCTCTGCTCTCACTCACGATCTTGTTTGTTGATGACACCGGTTTATTCTTAACACGTTACTTCTTAGGAGAAAGGAGAGAGCCACATGCTGGACTGGTATTTGCAGCCACGTCATTGGTCGCCGTGCCAGACGTATGCTACGGGCGATGTAGTCATGAACATGCTATCGCAGGGTTGGCGGGTGACCTCAGTACAGCCGGCCCACGGCAAGAGCCGTGCTCAGCTCCATGTCGTTAATCTCTGCCGCGAGGAAGACAGACTCGACCTGCTCGTTCTAGATGGTCCTGCCATGCAGAGCATCGCTATGAAGTTTACCTCCGCCTGACAGTCGTATATCTGCTCATTTGCCTTCATCTTCAATTTCCACCACCCTGGGTACACCAACCTGTACCCGTTTTTTTTGTGAGCGGTTAGCTATCAGCTGTCAGCAATCAGCTTTCAGCTTTTGGTTCTTGGTTGTTAGTTCCTGGTCTACATCTGCAGCTGTGAATTCACCACTGTAAACCGACCACCTCATCTTGTGCTGAAAACAGGCCAAGTGGCTATTAGGATGACCGATAGTCGTGAGCTGATTGCAGAGAACCTGATATGATGCTTTCCACAACAACATCCTCAATGCTCCAGACTATGACAGCAGGTCAACGACAAATTTGATCGCCAGTGCAGTGATCAGGCATAATTGCCCTCGCTTGGACTGCAAGAACTGGAGAAACCTGAGTGGCAAAACGAATATTGACCCGGGTGATGCTGCTTGGCTTTGGCATCATAATGGCTTTGGCGATGCTTGAAGTTGGTTTGAGAGTATGGTTCGGCGCGCATGGGTCTGAGAGCGAGCGGATGATGTATCTCTATGATCGCGCTACGATTGACGCACAAACGGCGCAGATGATCGGTGTGCCATATCTGAACTACACGTTGAACCCCAATCGGGAAGGCGTCAACCAACGGGGCATTCTTGGCGATCTGGCGCAGGTACCAAAACCGGATGGCGTCTACCGCATCATCGCCCTGGGCGGCTCGACGACGTTCGGGCATGACCTGAACGCAGAGGAAGCCTGGCCGGCCCAGTTGCAGCGCATCCTGCAAGACGAGTATGGCTATGACAATGTTGAAGTGATCAACCTGGGTGTACCGGGATTCTACAGTCTGGATTCTGTCGTCAGCTTGGCCACACATGGGCTGGCCTCTGGTGATTGGCTATGATGGTCTGAACGATGCGATAATTCGTCTCTATCAAGACCCGACTTGCTACAATGGGGATACGCCCCTCTTCGGCTTTGGCATGGATCGGGGCATCTGGCAGACCAGCGATAATGAGCTGCCGTCGAGTGCTTTGTATCGTTTTCTGGCGATCAAATTCAGATGGATGGAGGCCCCGACGACCATCAACAGCCGCATGAAAGCTACGGGGTGGTGTCCACCCCAGCCAAAGAACGTCTCGCGGATCGATCTCCTGGCGCAGAACCCGCCCATCCACTTCGAGCGCAATCAACGTAGCATCGCGGCGCTGGCGCAGTCTGCCGGAGCCCAGATGCTGTTCTCAAGCTTTGCGTGTGCGCCATCCTTAAACGCGACACCTGCATTGCCAAGTGCGATTAACGAACAAAATGCACTGCTGAAGACCATTGCAGATGATACCGGGACGTTGTTTGTGGATCTCGCAGCGGAGATGGGTAACGACATCTATTTTCAGGGCGATCATCTACACCAAAACACTAAGGGTACGCGGATGCAGGCAGAGATCTATGCGGCTTTTCTGGATGCTCAGGGGGTAATCCCAAAATGAGCCTCTTGGTACAGCCAATACCTTCGCCAACGCTGTCATTCCCGCGAAAGCGGGAATCCACTCGTACGCAGACGACTGTCAGCCCGGCGAATGAACTTT